>NZ_PNGD01000006.1:0-49684 GCF_002871495.1 Streptococcus sp. UMB0029 | reverse complement strand
GGAGAGAATGAGAGTCGATTGACCTTGTATTCCATTCATAATGGCCGTGCGATTGAGGGGACAAGAGTCCTAACGGGTGATGTTATTGGTGAAACACCAGACGATACAGGTTTGAAAGTTTCCTATCAAAAGTATAAGAACAAGAAAGAAAAATTGGTGTATGTCAATCCGCAATTTTATTTTCCCAAAGTCATTCAACTTCAGACAACTATCTTACCAGCCATTGGTCAGTTTGGTGGGGATGAGTTTGAACGAGCAAAACATATTTATGAGTTTTTGAAATCTCAAGGGGCAAGTCCCCAAGCCATTGCGGCAATTTTAGGAAATTGGTCTGTAGAGTCTTCTATTAATCCAAAACGAGCTGAAGGAGATTATTTATCTCCTCCAGTTGGCGCTACCGATTCCTCATGGGATGATGAAAGCTGGTTAGCGATTGGAGGTCCAGCCATTTATAGTGGTGCTTATCCTAATATTCTTCATAGAGGTTTGGGGTTAGGGCAATGGACGGATACTGCAGATGGTTCAACACGTCATACAGCTTTATTAAATTATGCACGCACCCAAAATAAGAAATGGTATGATTTAGATCTCCAACTTGATTTTATGCTTCACGGGGATAGTCCTTACTATCAAAGTTGGTTAAAGGATTTCTTTGGAAATACGGGCAGTGCAGCCAATCTAGCCCAACTCTTTCTGACCTATTGGGAGGGAAATTCTGGTGACAAACTACTGGAAAGACAAACCAGAGCAACGGAATGGTATTACCAAATTGAAAAAGGCTTTAGCCAAACAAATGGAGGACAGGCAAAGAGTGACCCGCAATCCCTTGAAGGGGTTCGTGGAGACTTGTATGATCATTCTGTCCCTGGTGGTGGAGATGGTATGGCCTATGCCTATGGACAATGTACATGGGGTGTTGCGGCTCGTATGAATCAATTAGGCTTAAAATTAAAAGGAAGAAATGGAGAGAAGATTTCAATCATTAATACCATGGGAAATGGTCAAGACTGGGTTGCGACAGCTTCAAGTCTTGGTGGGGAAACGGGTTCCACACCAAGAGCAGGTGCTATTGTTTCCTTTGTGGGAGGTACACATGGCACACCAGCAGACTATGGTCATGTGGCTTTTGTAGAGAAGGTCTATGATGATGGTTCTTTTCTAGTTTCTGAAACTAACTATGGTGGCAACCCTAACTATACCTTTAGAAAAATTTCGCAAGCAGATAGTGCCATTAGTTTTGCCTATACGGTGAAATAAAAGAATCATGTCATCAGTTTAGGTGACATGATTCTTATTTTTTATAGAGTGACATATTTAATGCCATAGGCTGATAAGTTACTTGATGATCGTCTTTAATCAATTGACTGTAAGCAACAAATCCGAACTGTTCATAAAATTGAATGACTTTAGGATGATTGATACTATCTAAAAATACCATCTGAGTTCCTACAATTGCTCGAAATTCTTCAATTTTTTGAATTACAATTTCAAATAACTCTTGTCCTGATAATTTATTTAGCTTTGTGTTTTTGCCGAATTGACCGATAAGTAACACAGGGAGATAATCAATATTTTTGGGACTTTTCCCTTTTAGGACGAGTTTCTTTTTTAAGGATTTCTCTAAATCAGAAATATCAACAACTTTGAGAGATAAACTAAAGAATCCTATGATGTTATTTGTTTCAGTTTCTTCAACGATAAAATTACGAGAACGATGTTGTTTTTCAAAATTGGGAGCTTTATCAGATAGATAAGTCAACATCTCTTCATTACCGTTGAAATCAACATTTTCTAAAATGATAGTTTTAAATAGCTCCTGAACTTGTTTCTCAGTTTTATCAGGAGCCAGCACTTGAATATTTTCAAGATATTGCTTAAGTGGTGTTACTTGAATTGTCATCTTACAGATACTTTGAAATGAGTTTATTTTTCGTTGGAGCGGTAGCGTCTTGTGATTCAATAGATTTCAAGACTGCTTGTAGCTTTTTAGATGGTTTATGATTAAGAATTTTTAGAGCATCTTCGTTTGTTAGTTTTATATCACGTGTTAAACTGATTGTAGCCATTTGTTCTACCTCCTGTTTCTACTTAAATTCATTATAGCTTATTTTGAACAAAAGTTCAATCTGAAGATAGTGTATGTTTTCTATAGTGTATAAATCCAAAATAAGTTTTTCTCTTGCATTTATAGCTCATATTCGTTAGAATAATGGTGTAGATGAGTGGTCGGCTCATGGTCAATCTGATAGTAATCTTGGACATAAGGGCCAAGCGGTGGCGGACACCAGAACGAAATCCGATAGCAATCTTGGACGTAAGGGCCAAGCGGTGGCAGACATCAGAATAAACCGACTGACTAGGTGGCTTACAGGTTCTGTAAGTCATCTTTTTTACTTTGATCGTAACGTTTTATCATTTTAAGGAGAACGAGGTTTTGGCTCGTTCTCTTTTTTGTTGTGATACTTCTTTCAAGGAATATTTGGTAGGATTGGAGTGAAAAAAGATTAACTAGGAAAGAAGGAAGTATATGGAAGCCATTTATCAACGTGATTCGGATCAAGATGGACTAACTGATGCTCAAGAATTAGCGCTAGGAACCAATCCTCTTAGCGCAGATTCTGATGGTGATGGTCGTTCAGATTTAGTGGAAGTAGAAGAAGGAAGCAATCCCTTAGAAAAGGATTTACAAGACATAGACCAAACAAGTATAACTGAACCATCTTCAGTATTTATGGAAATGAAACAAAAGATTTCAGATATGATGGAGAGTCACTACAAGGAATTTATACAGGCTCTTATTAGTATTGAAACAGGGATTGAGAACCAACAAGACCTAGAAGACTTATATACTTACTACATGAGAACAGATGCCGTTTCTCTTTTGTCTAGTGATTTAGAAACCAGTCCTCAAGAGGTTGAAATGGAGATAGAGTTGTAGGGGAATCATGTGATTCTCCTATTTTCGTATAGATGAAAGGAGCGAGTATGGAAGTAATGCAATTATTGGCTATGTTTCGTGGAACAATTCCAAAAGCTAGGGAGAAAATGGACCTATTTCTTCGTTATCAAGCGCAACATTTTGATGAGAAATGGCAGGATTTGGTAGAGAGTTTTTTGACTGAAGAGGGCAAGATAGAAGAGATACCTCATGTCTATTCGTTTCATCAAGACATTGTTTCTTTTCTAGAGGCCAGTTCTGAAAATAATGACCAAGATCTAGAAAGTTACACAAGAAATTTTGGACAAGCAGGTCTAAGTAAATTATCTCAATTAAGTAATTTTGAGAAAAACTTGGTGCTAGAAGTCGCAACCTATAATCTTTCCACTAGATTTTACATCCAATCTGAAAAAGAAAAACTGAAACAACTAAGTGAGCTTGTATGTCATCAGAATCAGGATGTCAATTTAGTCAATGTCTATCGGGTTGCGAATAATCTATCTGACCGTATTAGTAGAGATATAGAGGAATTTCTTCTAATGGTTGATTCCAAAGAACTAAAAAAAGAAGTTCTTGAGATTCATTTTGAAGAAAAAGAGGGAGATGTTCTAGCCTATTTGGGTTCAGAATTGATGGCTACTTTAGATACAGTAACGGAACTTGTCCATCATGAAGAAAACTACATACAACTACCACTGACACAAAAGCTAAAGATTATTACTCATTTTGATGAAGTAAAGGCTAGAAGCGAAAAGTCTAAACAAGTAGAGGATTCCTTATCTCCTTCAAGTGATATTGTACAGGAAACGAAAGAAACGAACTCCTTTTCTAATGTCGATAAAATTGTAGAAGAAGCTTTGAGGGAATATCCAATCGGTTCACAAGTAAGTTATAAAGGACAAATATTTCAGTTGGTTTCGATTGAAAATGCACAGTTAAATGGCTTAGTTCGCCTAGAGCTATTCAATGATTCCAATCAATTATTTGAAGAGAATCCTATCTTATACTTGAACAGTTTGGAAGAGATTGAACAAGTATTGTCTCATGTAGAACTTGAAAAAGAAGATTCAGAGATTGAGATGGATTCATCAAGTGAAAATCAGGAAATAGATTTGTTTTCCTACCTGGAAGAAGAAAATGAAAAGGATAAGGAAACAGAAACGCTTATTGTAGGCATAGAAGAGACGGATGTTCCTGTTCAAGATTTTGTTTTTCCAGATGATTTAGAGGACTTTTATCCTAAGACAAATCGAGAAAAGATTGAGACGAATATCGCCGCAATTGAACTTGTTAAAAGATTAGAAAAAGAGGGACGACAAGCGAATCCAGAAGAACAAGAGCTACTAGCCAAGTATGTCGGCTGGGGCGGTCTTGCCAATGAATTTTTCGATGAACTCAATCCAAAGTATGAAGCAGAACGTTTAACTCTTAAGAGTTTAGTAAGTAAATCAGAATACTCCACCATGAAACAAAGTTCTCTCACAGCCTATTATACAGACCCAATGATTATTCGCCAGATTTGGCAAAAATTACTGGATGATGGTTTTGAGGGAGGGAGGATATTAGATCCTTCTATGGGGACTGGGAACTTCTTTGCGGCTATGCCTAGAAGTATACGAGAGAAATCAGAACTCTATGGGGTTGAATTAGACAGTGTGACAGGCGCAATCGCAAAACAACTCCACCCCAATACCCATATTGAAGTGCGAGGATTTGAAGAAGTGCCCTATCAAAATAATAGTTTTGATTTAGTCTTAACGAATGTTCCGTTTGGAAATTTTCGCATTGCTGATAAAAACTATGATAAACCTTATATGATTCATGATTACTTTGTCAAACACTCACTTGATTTAGTAAGAGACGGAGGACAAGTGTCGATTATCTCATCTATTGGGACAATGGATAAGAGGACAGATAATGTCTTACAAGAGATTAAATCCAACACTCATTTTTTAGGGGGAGTTCGTTTGCCGGATACGGTTTTTAAAAAGATTGCAGGTACTCGAGTGACCACAGATCTCCTCTTCTTTCAAAAGAATCAAGCAAAGAATCTTAATGAAGAGGAACTTGTTTTTAGTGGTTCTATTCTCTTTGAGGAGGATAAGCGTGTCTGGATTAATCCTTATTTTGATGGGAAATACAATACACAAGTTTTGGGTGAATATGAGGTACGTAATTTTAATGGAGGAACTCTCAATGTTAAGGGGGTATCAGAAACATTAGCTACTGACATAATGAAAGCATTCGAGAATGTGGAAGTACCTAAACAAATTGACAATTCTTTGAAAGCACCTGTTTTTATCAAAGAAGAAGTGGATAATTCTATCCCAAGTCGTATACGTGAGGACTTAGCGCTCTATTCTTTTGGCTATGAGGGAAATCAAATTTATTACCGAGATACGCATGGCATTCGGAAAAGTTCAAAAGTAGACGAAATTAGTTATTATGTAGATGAGAAGGGAGATTTTAAAGCTTGGGACAGTTCTTTGTCTGAACATAAAATAGACCGATTCGTGCAACTTCATTTGACAGATGAGGAAGCACTAGATGTTTACAAGTCAGAAGAAGCGAGTAAAAGAGGGAAATATAAGGGACTGTTCAAAAAAACTGTCTTTTATGAAAGTCCCTTATCGGATAAGGATATTGGTCGCATTAAGGGCATGGTTGATTTGAGAGAGACCTATCAATCCTTAATTGAAATTCAACGTCATCAAGATTATAGTCGGACAGATTTTCAGGTATTGCTTAGTAAACTCAATCATAACTATGACCGCTTTGTAAGTCAATTTGGATACTTGAATGCCTCAGTCAATCGGAACTTATTTGATAGTGACGACAAGTATTCCCTACTAGCAAGTTTAGAAGATGAATACATTGATTCTAAAGATCAGAAAGTAAAATATAAAAAATCTTTAGCCTTTGAGAAAGCATTGGTTAGACCAGAGAGAGTGATTGCAAGAGTTTCAACGGCTCTAGATGCCTTAAACTCTAGTTTATCGGATGGTAGAGGGGTTGATTTAGACTATATGGTATCAATTTATCCCGAACATAGCCAAGCTGCTATTTTAGATGAGTTAGGTGACCAGATTTTAATGGATCCAGAAAGCTATTTAAGAGGAGAAAGAAAATATCTTTCTAAGAACCAGTTTTTATCAGGAGACATTCTCAACAAGATAGAAGTAGTTCAACTATTAGTGGAGGAAAACAATCAAGAATATGATTGGAACCATGCTTTAGATTTGTTAGAATCTGTTCGCCCTCCAAGGATTCATCTGGCAGATATTGAGTTTAAAATAGGGTCACGTTGGATTCCCCAATCCGTCTATGGTAAATTTGCCTTTGAATGTTTTACCAATCGTGAATTTGAATTGTCTTCGCCTGATGTTGAACAAGTCATTGAAGTGAATCCTGTCGATGGGCAGGTTCATTTACGGACATCATTTGCTTATCGCTATCCAAGTGCCAAAGATAGTAGTCTTGGAGTCAGTGGCTCACGTTATGATACAGGAAGAAAGATTTTTGAGAATTTACTTAATTCGAACCAACCGACGATTACTATGACTATTACGGAAGGAGAAAAGAAAAAGACCATCACAGATTTGGAAAAAACCTCTGTTCTAAGAGCAAAAGAGCAGCATTTACAAGAGCTCTTTCAAGACTTTGTCTCACGGTATCCAGAAGTCCAACAAGTCATTGAGGAAAGCTATAATCGTCTTTATAATCGAACGGTTAGTCGAGAGTATGATGGTAGCCATCTAGTCATTGATGGCTTGGCACAAAACATCAGTCTTCGTCCTCATCAAGAGAATGCCATTCAAAGAATCGTAGAAGAAAAAAGAGCCTTGTTAGCTCATGAGGTAGGTTCAGGAAAGACCTTGACCATGCTTGGTGCTGGGTTTAAATTAAAGGAGTTGGGGATGGTTCATAAGCCCTTGTATGTGGTGCCCTCTAGTTTGTCTGCTCAATTTGGCCAAGAGATCATGAAATTTTTCCCTACTAAAAAAGTCTTTGTGACTACTAAGAAAGATTTTGTGAAGGCGAGAAGAAAACAATTTGTGTCTCGTATTATTACAGGAGATTACGATGCCATTGTCATTGGGGATTCTCAATTTGAAAAAATCCCTGTCAGTAAGGAAAGACAGATGAATTATATCGAGGATAAACTCAATGAACTACGAGAGATTAAAACACATTCTGAAAATAAGTATACCGTTAAAGAAGCAGAGCAATCAATAAGTGGTCTAGAGAAACAATTGGAAGAACTGCAACGCTTTAATCGTGATAGTTTTATTGATTTTGAGAACTTAGGAATTGATTTTCTCTTTGTGGATGAAGCACATCACTTTAAAAATATTCGTCCAATTACTGGACTTGGGAATGTAGCAGGTATTACCAATACAACCTCTAAGAAGAATGTGGATATGGAGATGAAGGTTCGACAGATTCAGGAAGAACATGATTTTAAAAATATTGTCTTTGCGACAGGAACACCCGTTTCCAATTCTATTAGTGAGTTGTATACTATGATGAACTACATTCAACCGGATATCTTAAAACGCTATCAGGTTGATTATTTTGACTCTTGGGTGGGTGCTTTTGGAGAAATTCAAAACTCTATGGAATTAGCTCCTACAGGGGATAAGTACCAACCTAAGAAACGATTTAAAAAGTTTGTCAATCTACCTGAGTTGATGAAAATCTATAAAGAAACAGCCGACATTCAAACACAAGATATGTTGGATTTACCTGTTCCAGAAGCTCATATTATCCCTATTGAGAGTGAGTTAACTGAAAACCAGAAACTCTATTTAGAAGAATTAGTTATGAGGTCAGATATGGTCAAATGTGGAACAGTTGATCCGAGCCAGGATAACATGTTAAAAATTACGGGTGAGGCGCGGAAACTAGCTATTGATATGCGTTTATTGGACTCTAGTTATAGTCTAGCAGACAATCATAAACTGCTTCAGGTAGTGGATAATGTTGAAAGAATTTATCGTGAGGGAATGGAAAATAAGGCTACTCAGATGATTTTTTCAGATATTGGCACACCTAAGAAAAAAGATAATGGCTTTGATGTTTATTCTGAGATTAAGGCTTTATTAGTTGATAGAGGAATCCCTAGTATGGAAATTGCCTTTGTACATGATGCCAATAGTGATGAAAAGAAGAATAGCTTGTCTCGAAAGGTTAATGCAGGAGAGGTTCGGGTTCTTCTTGCCTCAACTGAAAAAGGAGGAACAGGTTTAAATGTTCAGAGCAAGATGAAAGCAGTTCACCATCTGGATGTACCGTGGAGACCAAGTGACATTCAGCAACGTAATGGACGTATTATCCGACAGGGAAATGAAAACAAGGAAGTGGATATTTACCACTATATTACCAAAGGTTCGTTTGATAATTATCTATGGGCAACTCAGGAGAACAAACTCCGTTATATTAAGCAGATTATGACTTCTAAGGAGCCGATTCGTGCTGCGGAAGATATTGATGAACAGACTATGACAGCTTCTGATTTTAAGGCACTAGCAACAGGTAATCCTTATCTCAAATATAAGATGGAACTAGAGAATGATCTAACTCTATTAGAAAATCAAAGACGCGCCTTTCAACGCAGCAAGGATCACTATCGTCATACAATCTCTTACTGTGAAGAAAATATGCCCATTCTTGAGAAACGATTAAGCAAGTATGAAGGCGACATTCAACAGTCTGAAATGTCGAAAGACCAATCATTTTCTATGACGATAGGTAAACAAGTTTTTGAGCAACGAGCTGAAGCAGGTGAATCCCTACACCGTCTTATCCGTCATAATCAAACTGACAGCAAAGAATTTCGAACCCTAGCAAGTTATCGAGGATTTGACATTAAAATGCTTAGTCTACCAACGAATCAGCCTCTTCCTGAAACCTTCTCTGTTAAGATTGTAGGAGAAAATCAGTATTCTGTCAGTTTGGATTTGTATTCTCCTTTGGGGACAATTCAAAGGCTTCAGCATACGATAGACCACATTAAAGATGACCAAGTGAAAACTCAGAACTTATTGGATGAATTAAAGGATAAATGGACTACTGCTAAGGTAGAAATTGAGAAAAATTTTCCAAAGGAAGAGGATTATCAAACTAAAAAGGCCGAATACGATGTACTCGCGCCATTGATTGAAACAGAAACGGATTTAGATATTATTGATCAGGCCTTACGACAATTCCACGAAAAAGGAAAAGAAAAGCAAGAACAACTTTCTTTTGAATTAGATTAAAAAATAGATATAAATAGCGGACAAGAAAAGAAAAGCGCGGTAAAATAAAGATAGAAAGAAACGAGGTAACGATTATGATGGAAGATACCTATTATCAATTAGAAGAGGCTTTGGTACAGGGATTTCAAACACCTGAAGAATACCAAGCCTACAAGGAGTTAAAGGAACATTATGAGGAAGTGACAGGGGATTACAGTTTTTCTAAACGAGAGCTCACTAGTCAATTGGAAATCGCTCTTCAGAATCATCAAGGTGTGGACTTTGAAGAACATGAAAAAGAAGAGTATTTGGACTTAGTTCAAAAATTAGAAGAGTTTGATTCCTCTCTTGCCACCCATTATCGTCAGTTGATTGATTAGAAAGGAGAAAGTCATGAATGATTTACTCCTTATCCCAGTAATTTTTTTAGCAGTAGGAGGAATTCTCATTCTTTTATGGAGACTCTTTCTTATTGCCAGTGGACTTTTCCTTATTGGTTTTATCAGTTTTCTTATTTTCGTGGAGGTCTATGGAATTTATTTGTTCTTTACTGAACCTAGTTTATATTTTGATGATATCAGACAACATGGTTTAGCTAGTTTTACGTCTGTGTACCTTCTCATCAATCTGATGTTGGTTCTAGGATTCAGTTGGCGCTTCATTAACTCCATAAATAAGAAAAAAATGTGAACTTTTTAGATAGTTAAAAGACTTTATTCAAAGGTAGGTTTGAATAGAGTTTTTTGTTGATGTGCTTATAATCCAGTCTCAATACTCTGTATTAGAAACAAAAAGAGATGAATTAAAATTAAAGTGTACAGAATGCTTTAGAGTTTCTATTTTTCTTATAATATATAGTAATTTCGGTACAAATTAACTTGTATATTCTATCTGGTTTAGTGTGATATATTCATTGTTAAATAAAAATATGAGTTCTCCTCTTATTTTAAAAAATAATTATTTTATAATTTTTTTTTATATTTAGTGTAAACTATTCATTGCGTCCAATGTATCTATAATTTTTTCAAATTGTTTTCGTTTAATCTGAATACGATTGCCATTCATAATCAGCCAATTTGCATTTTTATTTTCCTCTGCCAAGCGTCGTAGCTAATACGAAAATATTTTGACGCTTCTTCAATGGTTAGGGTATAACGTTCCCAAATAGGAATGTCAGTCTGCTTCATAAAATCCTCCTTTCCAAATCACTTATTTGGATTTCATAAAAGTTGTTTTACCAGCAATCGAACAGCTTTAGCAAAGCTCACGGGAGTTCCACCCCTGCATGGTTCTCATGTAGCCATACTCATTGCCTGCGACGGTTTTATCACGCTCGGACTATTGACTGTATGGGAGTATCATTATCACGATAAGAATGTCGTTGCAGGCAATCCTGCTAAAGATTGCTTCTCGGATCACTAACATGAATCGCTCGCTATCTTTATAAGATAGGTCATGGCGGTTAGTTCCGTTGGCTCTTTTCTTATCGAAACGTATTCGATTACTTTTATTCAGTTTTCAAAGAACAATGGCTCGTTAGCCTATCAAAACACATTGAAAGCTCAATATGCTTTGGTGGAATAACAAACCTCCCTGTTCGGGAAGCGTGGAATGGTTTAGCACGCTTCCACGAAAGGAGAGAGGATATTACTTAATTTCAAATGACAAAATCTTTGTAATCAGTCTGGTTTCCATTCTTCCACGTAAGACTTCATCAACGACCATACTTTGATTGCCATATTCATCTTTCATAAGTCGTAGGGAACGCTTCGTTATGTACCCTCTGTAATGATGTAGAATCTGGTTAATCGCTTCGGTATCGCCATCTGTTGCCTTTACAATGAGAGGAAAGGGAATCATAGGATATTGTGTTTTCATTCTTCAAATTCCTCCATAAACTTTTTAATTAAGGCTAGTCCACTGGTTCTATGCCGATAGACAGTAGAACGGTTCAATTTCAACAGGTCTGCAATTTCTGAATCGCTCATGTCCATAAAGTAAAACAGCAGTAGAATTTCACGTTTCTTGTCTGGCAACTCACGTAATGCTTCACTCAACAAATCATTTTCAACGCCTACTGATAACCCATTGAGTGTAAAAATCTGAAAGTCAGTTGAATAGTTATCTGTTGTCGCAAACTGGCTAACAAGATAATCGCCAACATCCGAAAAGGACACCTCACGCTTTGCAATCCTTGAAAGATAAAGCATATAATTCTTTCGCTCGTCTTCCATAGCACGTTTACAGATATAGTCAAACTGATTTTCTATTGTGGTCTGAAAAGAAGATGGTTTCATGTTTCTCACCCCCTTTCTGTCTAGGAAAGGAAGTGAGCCTTGCTCGTTTATCTCCTTTCACTCTTAGTCCCAATGTGAAAGGGGGATTTGTTGCATTACTGATAAATAAACTTTGTAAAAAAGTTCTGAATAGCCAAAAAAGCATATAAACAGATTTATTTCTCTGTTTACATGCTTCTGTTATTCTATCTATATGATTTATAAAACCACATTGGTGGACGTACTTATCTATTGCAGATAGACGACTTTTTTTGACAAGAACCCAATGTAAGGAAATTTATTGTATATGATGTACTTCATGGCGACGTTGACCTCCAACAAACCGCCATTTGGAAGTAATATACAATATTTTAACAGCGTAAATAGCACTACCATATAACGGTTTTTTTTATTGGCGTTTAGTAGTGCTTTTTATTAAATATAAACCTATAAACCATATAACACGTTTTTCTATACCTGTTTTTAATTCAGTAGGAACAATAAAATGTATAGAGGTGGTCTACTATGCGTAAAAAAGAAGATAAATATGATTTTAGAGCCTTTGGTTTAGCCATTAAAGAAGCTCGATTGAAACGAGGTTTAACTCGTGAACAAGTGGGAGCATTGATTGAAATTGACCCACGGTACTTAACTAATATTGAAAATAAAGGGCAACACCCCAGCATACAAGTTCTTTATGACCTTGTATCGTTACTTCATGTTTCCGTTGATGAATTTTTCTTACCTGCTAATAACTTGGTAAAAAGCACCCGACGATTACAGATAGAGAAATACATGGATAGCTTTACAGACAAAGAACTATCCTTAATGGAATCTTTAGCCAGCGGTATCAACGAAGCAAGAAACATCGAAGACTAATTAAAAGAATCCATACATAACGGAAAGAGCCGATAAAATGAGATTGTATTAATCTCATTTTATCGGCTCTGCGTCTTTGCGTCTGGCTCTGTAATCACAGTTACTTTGAACTGCTTTATTTCAATTAAATTTTCTTGTCTGCATTTCGGACAATAGAGGGGGAATTTTTTTAATTCAGTATCTTCCCTTATCTTTAATCGTGTTTTATTTCCACATACAGGACACAATATCCACTTGTAGTTTATAATAACTATCTCCTCCTTTACACTTTAATTCAAATCTTTATTAAAAAATATTTCATCTTATTTAACAAGAAACCATATTTATATAACAACATAAAATACACTAAGTTATTTTATTGAACATATATCGTACTTTATCTATCCGACTATTTGGACGACGGGGCTGGCAAACAGGTTCACCGGTAGTAACATGGTACCCTTTTAACTCTGTTAAACAAACACTACGTCCATTTGTAAAGAAAGTTAAATCACTACGATATTCTTGAATACACCGAGCAGGGATTTCTCCACTAAGAATGACCTCATTATTTTTCAATTGAGTGTCTACGATGTTCGCACAATATTTAGGAGCATCGTTGTATGCTCGTGAAAGATATTCCTGTGGCGCATAAATTTTAAAACTAAGATATGGCTCTAACAATTCTGTTCCAGCTTTTTTTAAGACTTGTTCCAATACAATAGGAGCAAGCATCCGAAAATCTGCTGGGGTACTAACAGGGCTATAGTATAAGCCATACTTAAAACAGATTTTACAGTCCGTCACATTCCAACCATATAATCCTTGTTCGCAACCATAGCGTATCCCTTCCATAACTGCATTTTGAAATGATTGATTTAAGTATCCAAGAGAAACCGAGCTCTCATACTGCATTCCACTTCCCAACGGAAGCGGTGATACAGATAAACCAATGGAAGCCCAGAAAGGATTTGGCGGCACTTCGATGTGAATGGTATACTCTGCTTTTTTTAACGGTCTTTCCATATAAATGACTGTAGGCTCTTTTATTTCTATCTCCACATGATACTTTTCTTGCAGCAGAGCACAAGTCACTTCCATTTGTACTTTCCCTAAGAAAGAAAGTATGATTTCATGTGTCGCAGAATCCACATAATATCGCAGAAGCGGGTCACTGTCGGAGATTTCTAAAAGTGCATCAAGTAACATTTCCCTTTGTTGAGGTTTGCTCGGTTCAACAGTCGTTTGCAGCAGAGGGAGGGGATTTTCAATTCTCTCTCTCTGTGGCAATAGCTTTGTATCTCCAAGAACACTATTTAACTTCAAAAACTCATTCTGCAAAATAACAATTTCCCCGGAATAAGCCTTATCGATTTTACATAATTCACCATTTATTGAAGTATACATTTCTGTAATTTTTATTTTTTCCTTTTCCGATATTCTAACCGAATCTCGCAAATGCAGTACGCCACTATAAAGACGTATATATGCAAGACGCTGTCTTTTTTCCGAATACTCAATTTTGAAAACTTTTCCGCAAAGTTCAGACTGACCTCGATGTGTTGATGAATAAAATTTATTCGTAATCACTTCTATAAGGTTATCAATCCCTATATTGTTTTTTGCACTTCCGTGATAAACAGGGAACAGAGAACAATTCTGAAATCTTATGCTTTCCTCTTGTTCGAGTTCCAATGCTTCTAATGATTTACCGGACATATATTTCTCTAAAAGGTCATCGTTTCCCTCTATTACCGTATCCCATTGTTCAGATTCGGTAAAGTTCGTCACACACATATTAGGATACAGTTCTACCTTCTGTTTGATTACAATTTCGGCAGAAAGTTTCTCTTTAATATCCTGATAAACCGTTGATAAATCAATTCCATTTTGGTCAATCTTATTGATAAAAAAGATTGTGGGAATCCCCATTTTCCTAAGTGCATGAAATAATATACGAGTTTGTGCTTGTACGCCATCTTTTGCAGAAATCAGTAGAATTGCCCCATCTAAAACTGATAATGAACGATATACTTCTGCTAAGAAATCCATATGTCCTGGCGTGTCTATGATGTTCACCTTCGTATTTTCCCACTGAAAAGAGGTTATTCCTGTCTGAATTGTAATTCCTCTCTGACGTTCTAAAAGCGTATTATCCGTCCTCGTTGTACCTTTGTCCACGCTTCCTAATTCTGTAATCGCTCCACTGTTATATAATAAGCTTTCTGTTAAGGTAGTTTTTCCTGCATCAACATGAGCTAAAACTCCAATATTAATAATTTTCATGTGATTTTCCTCCATTCAAAAACCCAAAAGGGCATAAAAATCCCAGTGATAAATACTTTTATCACTGGGATTTTTATGCATAACCATAGGTATACAAAGCATACAGATATTCTCTGGATACTTTAGAATCACATGATAAAGGTATTCTTAAACTGGGTACAAAAAACTAAGCCCTCCTAAAAAAGGACATCCAATTATTTGTTCCCACTATCAAATTGACAGTTTATTTAAGAATACCTTGCCGCATATTTATTAACTCCTTTTAAATAGATACTTAAATAATAGCACGTAAGAGCATATTTGTCAAGGAATCTCCAATTTTTTATCAAAGAGAGTACGTGATTACAAAATAGCTGTAATAATGTACCAATATTTGTTATTCTATAATCTTCCAATTACTCCCGTTCTTTTCAAGTACCAAATCAAATTGAGATACCTGCGTTGCTTTGGTCTGCTGGTCGATATACTCCACTGTCAGCGATACCGTGACTTGATTATCCTTACGATTGTGAATAGGATTTACCAGTTCTTGAAAGATGTACTCTTTTCCGATTGGTTTTAATATCCCGTCATTCACATAGTAGGAAAGTTCACTGGCTGTCGCTGTAGGATAGAGCTTGAAGAACGTCGTTAAAAACTCATTGATTTCATTGGTTGTAATGGAATCAACCGTCCCCTCACTTTCAATGGCTTTTGGTTTATAACTTGATTTCTTAGGTATGTTGGTAATGGTCGGATTCTTAACCAGTACCATATTTCCAGAACCATCTACATAGACACTCACTATATAAGCAGAGTGGACGGTCTTTGTATTTTCTCCCTCTGTAATGAGCTGGTCTACACTGTAGGTTACATTAAACTCATTGTCGCCAGTTGGCTCTACCGTCCATATCTGAAATCCTCTTACAGAAGACGATACAGGAATATCTTTGCGTACTGTATCAACATTGAGAGCTTGAAGTTCATCTGTCAGATAGCCTTTTAGATTTTCCATTCGATTATCAATGGACTTATCGGATTGCTCCCATGAATAGTAGACTTTCGCAAAGTTCTCTACAAAATTTTCTACATGATGAGTATCAACGTATTCCTTTTCTATGATAGTTGTTTCGTGAATAGTATGAGTATCTATAGCTGTAAAGTGCTTGAATATCGCAAAGCTGAAACTAAGCCCTAAAAGTACCCACAAGGCAATCACAACCTTTTTATGAGGATTGACCTTATAGTAGACACGAGGTTTCTTTTCCTTTGGTATCTGTTTTTCTTTATTCTGATTTTTTCTAAATTTCATCATTAAATCTTCCTTTCTCATTGTTTGATTCGTCCTGCTCCCACTAAATGCTGTTGCCAGTAGGGGCTTGTTAAGTCGGCATAACCGATTGGGTCGCCTGCATGAAACATACGGTTATTGCCAAGGTATATCCCAACATGAGTAATATAAGAGCCAGCGTTATAGGTAGAATGAAAGAAAACCAAATCGCCAGCTTGTGCTTCCGATAGTGGGATATGCTGGGTCACATCATATTGCTGTTGTGCGGTTCGTGGTAAGTTAATTCCAGCTTTTCCATACGTCCATTGTGTCAGTCCGCTACAATCAAAAGAAGTAGTCGGGGAAGCTCCACCGTAAACGTATCGCCAGCCCTCATATTTCAGTGCTTCGTCCATGATGGCTTGTACCGTATCATCATCAAACTCTGTTGTGACAAGATACTGCGTTACCAGTTGCACATAAAACATATTGCCATAGTTGTATCGCCAGCCCCCATTGATAGGTATGGCTATGGGATTGGGGTAAGACACTTTTTCGCCACCTGAATACTCTTTTGAGAAACTTTGAGCCAGTTCAAAGGTATATTTATTTCCACGATTAGCCACATACCCTAAGAAACCACCACCATAATTGTAGGACTGGATAACCGATTCTAAATCTACACTGAGCCTTTCGCTACTGGCTAATAATTCACTGAAATACTTCACACCTTGCTTAATGGATTCTTCTGTACTCAATGAATTAGGTGGAAGACCGAGGGATTCCGAGGACTGCATAACATCTTCCGCAGTACCGCCCGATTCCACCTGTATAATCGCAAGAAGTATGTTGACATATTCTTCAACGCCATATTCTTTGGCATATTTTTCTACCATAGGCTTATGAGCCAGCACTTCTGCGGAAACATTCACACCTCCATAATGAATATTGGAAATTCCGCTGTCCTGTTCATCTGAAAATAAAATGGCAACAAACAGAAGCAGTGAGAAGACCATCAAGAATAATCCAGAACCACCAATCACTAAAGTTTTCAACTTCATGGTTTCTTACCGACTTTCTTAATGGTGGCGGTTTTGATTGGTGGTCTACTTCTTGTATTTTGTAGTGGTACTCTTTGAACAGTAGACGGACGTTCTTTTGTGATTGGACGTTGTGAAGTTCTATCTGCTGTAGTGGTTGAAGTTGCTGGCTTTTGAACGGTTTTTTCTTGAACGGTATTGCCTTGGCGTTCCACTTTTGGACTTGAAAAATCGGACTTAACTGCTGGACGCTCTTGTTTGGCTTGTTGAGATTCCTTATATGAAGTCTGAATATTAGACTGTTTTGAGGTCTGTTCATCATGATATTGTTCTTGTCTTGTAGTCGGTCTTTCATGAACAGAAGAAGCAGGCTGTTTTTTCTGTTTGACCTGTTCCATTTCAGAGCGACGCTTCGCAATGGTTTTTCGCCTTTGTTCCTGCTGTTCCTTGCGTCCACTGGCTCTGTCCGCTTTGGTTTGAGAAATACTACTGGTTAAATCACGGACATTCTCTTTTACTTTGGATTTTCCTTGATATACTGCATATCTTGCATTGGTCGGCAAATCTTTAACCTGTTCTTTCAAACCACTAGCAGTGTCTACCATTCTGTCTTTGGTATCAGCTACTGTACCGATGGTTTGACCGATACGTTTTCCAAGTGTTGATTTTTCCTTTCCGTCTGGTCGGGAGTGATCTGCTTGTGTCCTTGCAGAACTCCCCGAACCCGACTGTCCTTTTTTACCTGTAACAATGGCAGACCCAGCCCCTAGAGTAGTCATGGAACGTCCAAGTTTCCGCTGTAGACGGTGCATGTGAGCGTGCATAAGCATACGAGGTTTTCTCATCACACGACTTCCCACACTTTGAGAATCGTTACTCTGTAGAGAAAACATACTCATTAAATCGCCCAGCTTGAAGTAGATTCCTGCAAAGGTCACAATCTGTAGAAAAGCAATCAAAAAGAACGGATAACCAGCCGATAAGGTATAGAGCATGGTTGAAATACTAAATGCTGTCGTAATAATCAATGTGATTCCAGCTCGTGTCAAAATGGTATTAAAGAGCTTTGTTATGGCTCGTTTTGACATACCATCAAATGATGGAATCATGCTTAAAATAAAGCTCACAGGCAGAAACATAGCATAGATGATAAAAAGTACCTGCGAGAAAATCATGATTCCTGTTAATAGGAATACAAATATGGAAATCCCAATATTGAAGACAAATAGGAAGAAGACTGTACCTAAACGGTTAATGGTCTTTGTAATGGTTAGATTGGTATTGCTTCTGTCTTCAATTTCTTCCGCAACAATTTTTTCTCTGTCTTCGCCATTGTTGGAATCTGGGCTGGTGGAGAGCAGGCTTTCCACACGGTCAATACCGATACTTTCAATGTCTGAACTGTTGTATTGAAGCAGTAGCCACGGTTGCTGAACCTGTATGGAAAACAGGCTATCTCTGATTAAGTCCACGCTGTCCTTGCCTTGACTATCGGAATGGGGCATGACAATCTTCGTGCCAAGTGATAAACTGGCATTACTGATGTCTGATGAAAAGTCATTGATTTTTTTAATGTAGTCGGGAGCGTAGGCAATAAAGGAAGCCGATAGGATAAACACCAGCACAAAATTCATAATGGCATGAATTGCCTTTGTGGTTTCTCTCTTTATCAGTCCCGTATAGGCAACATAAACCCCAAGAACCAAAATCAAGAGTAAGAGGAATCCAACATAGAAACCCTCTGTTGAAAATCCGTTTGCACTCACACCAGCTAAGGTCTGCATATTCTTACCAATGGAATCTGCTGTAGCGGAAATGAAGTCTAAGGAATAGGCTTCCTGTACTAAGTAACCTGTCGCATTGGAAACATACAAACTGATTGTCCAAATAAAATTGGTAATGGCATATAGTCCATACATGACCTGTTTTCCAATCCCGTCCGACCAGTTCCACGGAAGCCAGCCCCAGCTATTATCCACATAAAAATCCAGTTGATAGTTTTCAAGTGGGTATCGGCTGTATTCATTTGCCACATTGACCGTATCATCTACCAAGCCCGCAGCTTGAACCACCGTTCCCAGCATGGCTAAAAGAAAAATGGCAATCACAAGTGTGAAAGCCACTGTCATTGCCACTTTACCTAGACGTTTCAGCGTCCAGTTTGATTTTATTCTGTTTACTATTGATGGTTTCACATTTACACCTCTTTTCGCACAGGTGGTCTGGTATCAAAGGCATGGAGCAGTTCTTCAAATACAGGGTGGAACTGTATCACACCGACACGACCATATAAATCACTGATAAGGCATTGCCCGTTTTCCAAATCACGCAATCGCTTCTGATTGTTTTCGTCCTCTGGGTCTACACCAAAAAAGGCTAAGGTCTTTTTAATCTCGTTAAGGTCAGTGGAACGAAATGCAAATTTTAAGCCGAGGTTATTTTTCAGTTTTTCATCTAAGAGGTCGTCTGTATTTTGGGTCACGAAATATACCCCAGCGTTCATAGCACGACCAGCCCGAACCAGCTTCATAGATAGTGTTTTTCCTTGTGCTACCTGTAAAAAGCTCCATGCTTCGTCTAAATCTACAATCTTGAAAATGCTTCGGTCTGTATGGATAAAGTCTAAAGCAAAGGTACTAATGACAATCAGCATAGCAACGGATAAAAGCTCCATAGTGGTATATTCCTCAAAGGAAGTTTCCTTGTCGGGAAGTACCAAGTCCGCAACCTGTATAATGTTCAGTTGTTTTTCTAAGCTGATAGACTGCTCCACATAACCATTACTGAATAATAAATGTGCAAAGTCATAGTCTGTAAAACTTTCGATATGGTCGGCTATACTGGTACTTAGTGGCGTATTCTCAACCCGTAATTCCTCAATCACTTTCATCAACCCTCGTACTTCACTATTGGTTACTGCACGAATGGCTTTTCTAAGGATTGGGAAGCGTTCCCCATCACGAGAGGAAATCCCCGTAAGGAATGTCAGAATATCAATAGCCAGTGATTCAGAATCTTTGGGATTTTTCATAATCACATAAGGGTCAAGTAAGCCTTTGTTTTTCTCATCAGAAGTCAGAGTGACGATATTGATTTCATGGGAAATCTCTGGCAAGGTTTCTTTCCATCTGCCACGTTCTGCTTTTGGGTCTACAATCACTGCTTGTGCCCCATAAAGCACCGCATAATAGACGATAAGGTTATTCGCAAAGGATTTACCACCACCCAGCGAACCAACAAAAGCCGACGCTAACGCATTGGTTACTGAACCCTTAACCCCTTGACTGGCAAGAGCAGGTTTCAGATAGACATTGCGTCCAGTATCTAAGCTGTAGCCAACATAAATCCCCTCATTTTCCCCCAGCATTTGAGTAGCACCAAAACCTAAACCAGCGAGGAAATCAGAGGTCACGTATTGAATATAATCATTCATATAACGCTTGCTGGCAGGTAAAAATTCTTCATGTAAGCCGAGCATATCCCCAAATGGTCGTACCAGTTTTACGCTTAAATCGTCATAAAAATCTTTCACTTCATTACAACGACGTTTGAGTTCGTCAAGATCATTTGCTGATACCCTTACCACATAAGACAGCTTGTACATAGATTCCTTGCTTTGGTCTAAATTGGTTTCCAGCTCATTCACACTTTCCAGAGCTTCCGCCACATTGGAGCTGGTTTCATTATCACTTTGCCAAGCGTGGTTATCCAAGTCTTTCAGTTCTTTCTTTTTATTGCGGACAGTAGATAGGGCTTTACGATTCGCTACAATTTCCACATTCATTGACGTATCAATCGGGAATGTAAATTGCTGTTGCTGGTAGTAGAAGATTTCAGAGGACGGGAAGTCCAGTTCTCCGACAATGCTGTTAATGGTAAAGTAAGCTACATAGACGGTTTCATCTTCCTGCTGGATTTTCAAATATCGCTGTTTTTCTTCCACCAAACAGCGAGTAGGCTTAATCAAGTCATAGTATTTAATCAGCGTTTCATTATCCAGCTTTTTCTTTGATAGATGGTACTCATACTCTTCATAGGCAGTGCCTGTCTGTCCGTAAAGGTGTTCAATCAGATAGCCGAAGTCGTCCTTATCTAACCTGCGGATTTTGAAACGACGAGAGATTTTATTTTCTAAGAGCTTTTCCATCTTCTGAAAACGCAGGATTTCATCATTACTCATACTAACAAAATCGCCCATCAGCTTATGGTTCACATCATAGACAAAATCAGACAAAGCATTTTTTGCTTCAACGGTAAGACTTTTCATAGAAAACTCCTGATCGTTGAGAAGCAACTTAAAGCCGATAAAGAAACGGTAGTTCACTTGATTTTCGCCAATCATGGATATTAAAGCGTCTGTCTGTTGGTCGATTTTGTCATAGGCAACCGCTTTGAGCTTGCCAGTGACTTCATTTTTGGAACGCTCTTGTGCAGAACGTATGCTGGATTCTGTACTGATTTGTAAAGTATGAATTTTGCCATCACGATTTTGTGCGATAAGCTGTCTGAAAGAATCATGCACTTGTATTTTCTGTTCTGGACTTAGAAATGAGTAATTGTAAGGAACAAGCTCATAGTAAGCATAACATTCCCCGTCTTTATTCCAGACGAGATTGTTTTCAATGTATTTAATTGGATATGCCATAAAATTCACTCCTAACTGCTGTAATGGCTTCTTGTGGCTGGTTTCTGCCAAGCGTTACTTTTTTTCCTGCATAGGTCAGCTTTGGTCGCAGTGCATAAGCAATGACAGACTTCAAAAATCCATAAGGCTTTTTACCATCAAAAGTTTTTGTAGACATAAACCATGTGAAAGCCACAGGAATCCCAAAGTATTTGAGAAATGCTCCCTCTATCATGGAAAGAGGGGGCAAGTTGCCAAGTATCATCACTGCAAAGAGTGACACGACAAACCATGTCATTTGCGTAAAGGTTATGGGAAACGGAAGTCTAAAATCATTGATAGAATACAGTACCTTTTCCACAGACCAGATACTGGTATAGCTTCGTATTTTCTTCATGTAATCAATCCTTTCATAAAAAATAGGGGTAGCTGATTGAGCCACCCCGTAAAATAGAAAATCTGCCAGTAGTAATGTACCGACAGATTTAATAGACGATTTCAAAAATCCCATGATTGGTTGAGATAAACGTTCCTGAAAGGTCTAAATCCCGACCATAGGCTTGATAATCAATATAGTTTTGAAGACTAGCTGGTACTTCGCCTAAAGCACCCGTTTCTTCAATGTAGTAGCGTGCCACGTCATACATATCATCACAATCGGAATGAATGATAATATCCTCTTGATGTTCGCTTAGTTCTTCAATGCTTGAAAAATGAGTGAGCAGAGCAGATAGCTCCGATTGTAATTCTTCGGGTAATTCCGATACCATTTCCCATAGTCGATTGAGTTCGCCAATGGAAGTGTATTCGTCAACCGTAAAGGGTAACTCGTAGTCATGAATGGCGTATTCCTCATATTCATCATTCAAGCCGATTTTCTCTTTGACTTCCTCAAAGTCAATGGGAAAGGTAAACCACGCACCGACCAATTCGCCCTCATTGTATTTGCCTAAATTCGCAATATAGACTTGCATATCGTCCATATATTCACGTCCTTTCTTTGTAGAGATTCAAAAATCCCTACCGCACTTCGTTTGGTGTACCATTCCTTTGCGGAACATAAGAAAACCACTTATATTCCACAAAAGAACGGTTTTATTTAAGCACCAATAATGCGATTGAATAGCTCTAGTAAAATGTCTTTTACTCCAGCAGCGTTGAAGACTAAGCCAACCGCAATAATCGCAATAATTAAAAAGCCAATCAGTTTGCTAAACTCACGCTTGAAGCCAAGATACAAGCCAATCACAACGATTGCTAAAAGCACCAGTGATTGAGCGTTTGATAGAAACCAGTTATAAAGGTTTTGTCCAAAATTCATAAAAATGTTCTCCTCTCTATATTCAATGAATTTGTATTTGAGTTATTTTTTTGTTGTTATCACGTCCTGTTCTTTTACTGACTGTTGCTTCAAAATCTGCTTGTGTCGGTCTGTCAGTTTCGCATGGTCGAGAATGTCTTTTACAACCTGCGTCTGGTTGATTTCATCAAGTTTAATCGCAACCTTTAAGGTCGGGGCAACTTGATGAGATAGCCAGTTCAGCGTCCTTTGGAAGGAGTAAGGCTCTGGTTTTGTGGTTAGTTTTAATCGTTCACGATTGTTCCCAATAAACCAAGCCCATTCTTCATTCAGTTTCCAATCAGAACGAGGTTTGGAATCGTCTTTATCTACAAAACGGATATACCGATTGATAATTTTAAAGGCGGTATGCTCTGGATTGTCATAGACGAGTAAATCACGGACTGCATAATAGGCACGCTCATTTTTCAATCGAATCTCAAAACTGTTTTTTACTTCTGCGTCTTCAATGGGAATATCATTTTTCTTGTACTGCTCGTAGTCCTTTTCATAGATACAGAAATAAACTTCACTTTGTAATGAACCGATATAGAGGGTGTTTCCCATACATTCCTTTTCCTCTTTGCGTACCAGTTCGCCACTGCGATAGCTTTTAAAACTGCGGAAGACGGAGATACATTCTTCCTGTTGGCACTTTTCAGTGAGTACAGGGATATTCAAAATCCCTGTCTTATCGTTAATGGCAAGGTCAAGGCGTTTCATCACACCGCCAGCCACCAAAACGTCCATAAAGAACTCATACCAGCTTCTTTGTTGTGCCAGAAGATAGCTTTCAAATTGTCTGCACCCACGACCTTTCAATTCCACCAGAACTCCTTTGTCCAGTTCATGGGAGCAAAGGACGAATATGTCGCCTAAAGCATAATGCTCTGAATAAGAATAGAAACCATAGTCCTCATGAAGAAAATAGGACAGTTTCAGTTGTAAGATGTTTTCGACCACCTGCTGTACGTCTGTTGTCGGAAAGCGAATCCTTACATAATCAAACAGCATTTCAAGGGGAGCGTCGGGATTGAAGCGTTCCAGAGCTTCCCAAAGGGACTGCTGTAAATCCTCTGATGGCTTGACTTTTCCTGTTTCAATATCGCTTAGATACTGCCTTGTAATACCAGTCGCAACAGCTAAACGGTTTTGAGATAGTCCATAAGCCAAGCGTTTTTCTTTTAAATGCTGTAACCAAGTTTGTTCATTCAGTAAAAATCCCTCCAATCAAAAAGGCGTATGTCAACTTTTAAAGCCCATTTGACATACGCTGAAATTTTGTAAATCCCTTGTAACCAAAGGATTTTCTAATGTTTTTTTGACTGTTTCCTGTCGATTTGTACCCCCCTGTTAGATACGGGGGGTTAAGTGCTGGCGTGGCTATTGCCACACCAGCCAGCAAGATCAGTCCACACCTGCGACTTCCGCTTCGCACGTCGCCTGCGTGGACTGTCTGCTGTTGGATAACTTTTTAATTTCCTCCAAGAAATCATATCCTTTTGGTACAAGGGGAGTATAAAACTCTGATATGACACTTGTTCCTACATCAACATAGCCACGACCTTTGATTCGCTTTAAGAAGAAATCCTTTTGTACGTCACTGCCAAACATCATGCCATAGCCCATTTCAGACATACGACCTAAAGCCACTCTGAAATTAAACTGATCACGGATTCCGTCGCCTAAATATTTTGCGTCTGGACGTTGACAAGCCAGTATTAGAAAGAAGCCAGCTTGACGACCTAACATGACAATCTGTTTCAGCTTATTCATAACTGCGGTGTTTTCTTTTGTTCCCAGCATTTCCATGAAAGCGACGTATTCATCAAAGATTAAGAAGTGTGCCGGGAGACCTAAGTAAGCATAATTTTTGCCAGTCTTATAGTTCTTCATCTGCTTCATTTCCTCACTACGTTTCATCATTTCTTCATAGAATGTTTCAATGCAAGAAAGCAAGTCTTCTTTTCTATAGTAGACATTTGCCATCACAGAACCTAAGTCCGCAAGGTCAGCATTTTTCGGGTCAAGAATATACAGTTTTGAATCTGTATGAAGCAAGGCTTCAATCAGTGTCAGTATAAAGTAAGTTTTACCGCCACCTGTACCACCAGCAATCAACATATGAGGGAGCTTATCATATTCCCACCATACGTTTTTCATTAAGCGAAGTTTACCATCTTTAGCTTCTACTTCATCAATAGAAATACGACTGGCTATGGTGTCATAGAGCAAAGTATATTCCACATAGGAATCCTTTAACTCTTTATCCGTCAGCTCACAGTACAAGCCACTCTCTAATTTCTTTTCCAAGTGTAAGAGTTGGTCTTGATATTTTCCCAGCGTGATTTCCACCCGTATCTGTATCAAGCCATTTTTAAGTCGATAATACATTTTAGGGAAGTAGGTTATCTTTTTTGTACGACCAGCACTATCTTTAAAGAAACCCTCTGTTTTGACCTGTTCAGATTCATACCACTTGTTTTCAAGTATCATCTTTGCCAGTTTTTGACGGTGGTAAAGTTGTTTAACCGTATCATAGCGAACCCGTTTGAATACAAACGCTACCAGCAAGCAGATAAGAATTGCGACACTGAAACTGATAATTAAATAGGGAATGTCAATCTTATCTGCTTGTGATAGGTTAAAATCCTGCCAGTTGATCTGCTGGATTGTCTTCACATGAAACAGTCCGACAACCAGCAGGAAAACAGGCAGGAGTGACGCTATCGTAAAATGAAAGACTAAATCTTTACCAGATGGGCGAATCCTTTTACCACGCTGTTTCATGCGAAAAAGTCTCCTTTCTACCTAGCGACTATTTGTCTTGTGTCGGTTCTTTCTTTGCTTGTGGTTGAGCTTTGAATGAACTAGAATCCTTTGTCAGCACAATATCGTCTGCCTTGATATACCAGTCAACATCTGCTCCTTGATAGGTGGCAGTAGCAACGGTGTCCGCAATGGGATTGATAAGTTCCACCCGTGCGTTATAATCAAACTCTTTCAAAGGCACGCTGGCAGGAATACTTACTTGAATCATGCGTCCTTGTCCTTTGGATTTTAAGTCATAGGTACGTTCCTTGATTTCATCTGAAACCGACCCGTCTTCATTTTGGATTCTCACTTCACGACGTAGAGCAGAGAATTTCAATTCTCCAAAAGTCGTGTCTTTATCTAATACAATGCCATTTGCTAATCTCATCATTTTTCCTCTCTTTCTTTATTCTTTTATCATGTCGTCAGCATGTAGAAGGTAATTTGTAAAACCACGAGTGCCGATTTTGTAGCCCTCTGCGGTAATACGTGGATTGACTAACTTCACACGTTCCTCAAAGCCGAAATGTTTTTCGCCAGCTTCAGCAGGAAGCACCACCACAATATCATCTGCTCTTTGAACATCAGAATAGAGATTATAGCTTCTTGATAAGACAGTTAGCCGTCCGTTGATTCTTCGCTGAACGACTTTATCCTCGCCAGCAAATTCTAAATTGCCGAATGTTTTTTCCATGTTGGGAATCACAAATTTAAGTTCCATATTTTTACCTATCCTTTCTTTTTTATTGGCTGAATGAATGTTTGATGGTCTTAAAGAGTGGGGAACGACCTTTTGATTCTTGATTTTTTGTTTTCATAAGTTCACTTCCTTTCAAAATCGGGTAAAAAAATAGACACCTCATTTTTTGAAGTGTCTACCTATTAAATATTCAAATTTTATTGGAAGTATCTTTATATCTTCACTTTTCAAGGATAAATCGTCGTATCAAAGCTCATTCATAAGTAGTAAATTAGTAGTAAATTGAGTGGTTTTGACCTTGATAAAGTGTGATAAGTCCAGTTTTTATGCGGATAACTAGATTTTTATGCTATTTTTATATAAAAAATATTCAAGCAGGAGAATTCCAGATTGCTATTGCTGGTCCAAGTTTTCTACAAAGTGAAATCATAAGTATTGAAAATATGTTACCTTTAAGTGGATCATCTGTAGAAATTAACTCTCCGGCTTTTTCAACTGGTTTAACGGAATTAGATAAACAACAAGAACTTTCTGAAATTTCTATGTATCTAGATATATCTGGTATGGTAGCATCATCTCATGAAATGGCAATGTTAAGTATCTTAAACTCGATGTTAACTGGTATTAAAGATTCATTATTAGGCCATAAGTTAAGGACACAAAAGCAATGGATATATAGTATTGTATCATACCCAATATTTTATAGTAATATGACTTTACTAAAAATAGTAACTATAACACCTACAATCTATAAGAAAAAATTGATTAAAACACTGGAGAACAATCTTGTTAATGAATCCGATTTATCTGATGAACTATTATTTTATAAGGCTAAAAAAAGAGTAATCAATGAATTGTACATAAATTGTGAAGTTAATAAAAATGAATATTTAAAAACAATTTGTAGAGAAAAATTATTTGATATTCCAAGTTGGGATAGTATTGCTGAAGAGCTGGAATTGATTTCTTTAGATGAATTAAAAAGTTTTTCAAAAAAAGCAATTATTCAAAATAGGAATTACCACATTGTAATAAAATGATAATATTTTTTTTGTAGTAATCTTTATAATTTTTGTATAATGTTTTATTGAATAATTCAAAAATTTTTAAAGCATCTTCTATTTTTAAAATTGATTTTTGATTATGATGAAATTTAAGTTCAAAAAATCCTTCTAAATACAAAAGAATAGTTTGTTCAAAAAAATCTGTGGAATTAGATAATATATTCTTAGTAGCTTGTTCTAAAAATAAAGCTTCCTCATATAAGCTGTTTTCAATCATAATAAGAAGTGAATTAAGAAGTAATTGAACGAGAGCTTGTTTATTTCTAGGTATAGAACTATACAACTTTCCTTTTTTAAGCGCCTCTTTGGCATATCTAAATAATAAATTTGGTAATATTGCTCGACAACAATTTCCAAGAATAAGAATTTCGTAATATCCCCAGTTTTCAACAGAAAATAAATAATTAGTAAGATAAGAGGTGTCTTGATTACTCAATTGATGAGTATTATCAATTCCATAGATAATACTTTCAATGAAAATAGCGTTTAACTTATGATAATGAGATTTGGTTTCTCTAAACAGTTCCATCTCTTTGCTTACCATATTAAGTAATGATTTGATTTCTTGATTGTATGCAGCCTGTTGAACTAAGCGTATCAAGGTATTGAAGTCTGAAGGCTGATAATTATTACATGAAAGCAAAAACTCCTCTAGTGTTACACCTATTTTTTCAAGTAGATATAATAATTTAAAAAATGAGATTTCTGTCTCTCCTAATTCAAATCTAGATATTTGAGACTTTGAAATTTCTGCACCTGCTAATGAAGAAATAGAAATACCTTTTCCTTCTCGTATTTTTCTATAAGTTTCACCTATAATCATATTTATCTCCATTTACCATAAAAAATCATTAGAAAGCGTGACAGATTATGAAAAAATACTATCAAATTTTTTTATTACTATTTGATATTATCATTATTATTGGATTATATCAATAACATTAATGAGTCTGGGTAAAAACTCAATTTCAGGAGTAAATGAAATGAATATTCCCATAATAAAACGCATTATATCAAGTTTTTTGGACAGCCTTTGTTCGAAAATTATTTTAACTCATAGTTGATGATTCCATAAATTGAAAAGTTTTATACTTAGCATTAAAATGCTCAATTTTAATACGTATTACAAGTATCTCTATTAAACTTCTTATCCTCTTCAGTCAATAGATGCTTTTTAGAATTTTTAACAGGAATGAAGGTTATATTATGAATATTCATAATGCATAAATAATCCAAATACAGAAAATCAAGTGATTGCTCTGGCAAACTTGACCTATCCTTTCTTAAAAAGAGTAAAATCATGTGTATGACCTTCTTAAAAAACTAATTAGCAGGCATGAAGTGGTGTTAAATCGAGTATGATTTGTGTCTTCATGGTGTGTCTCTTTTTTCCTGAATAATTTTACTTTGGTTTCTTTTAGGACGTTGAAATAGGACTTTCTATGACATCAATAGCTATAGTGACACTTGCTGCTTTTAAGTTGTCTAAGGCAAATAGACCTGAAGAACGAAGAGTATCTTCTACCAATATTATCGTTCGGTGACTGTCGCTAATCCAAGACCAAAATCAAAAGCTAGGAGACGTAGAGTTGGTCAATAGAATAAATAACGCAAGTTTAGCATCAACTGTTTTTATAGACTTAGCGTTTTTGGACGTCCTCCTTTATAGTGTTTGGTTTTATAAGCTTTATTTAGACAGGATATCTTCGTTGGGAAGGTGTCCTTTTTTACACTAATAAATAATTTAAAGTTCTCAGAAGTTAGTTGCATGATCTTTTGTAAATAGTTTTCTTAACTATAGTATAGCATAGTACAGTATGCATTTTATTTTTTTCCAATAAGTCTATTATACTTCAAAGACAGCTAGTTTTATTTTTTTCTCTGAACTGTACGATTTTGCGCCTGAAATGTAGGAATTACCTTTCGTTGTGATGTGATAAAACTTACAAGTTCTTTTTGTTATTCTTGACCTAGTTTTTATAGAAAGAAGGTCTAAGATGTTAAATAAAGTCAAAACTAAAGCCTTAATTAGTGTTGGAGCAGTGGCTGCAACTAGCTTTATTCTCATGATGGGATATACTGCTGGGCAACATTCTACTGCTAAACAAAGTCGCAAAGAAATCGAATTGGCTGCAGCTAAACTTGTAGAGGACAAACAAGCAGAAGATAAGGCAAGTATTTTGTCATCAGATACTGTAAAAGAATTTTTGACACAGTACTATACGAAAGAAAAACTAGGGGAAAATAATATACGTATTCAACCTTATATGACTGAATCGGCTTATTCTCAAGAATTGACAAGTCAAAACGATGCCATGAATCAAGTGTATAAGGACTATATTTTGGATTATCATTTTGAAAAAGCTGATATCTTTGTCAATCAGACTACGAATCAAGCCATTGCCATGGTCTCTTATAATGTAACCTATGTATCCGATTTAAAGAATGCCAACCAATCAAAGACCAATCAGACAGAAACCAGAACGGTTAAATTGTCCTATTCTAAACTACCTGGTAAGTTATTGGTCAATCAAGTGCAGGTTTGGAAATCTGGATTAGATGATTTAGATAAGACAACTCCCAAAACCTTAGAAGAATCATCATCAGTTCCATCATTGCCAAATACTACGACAAAATGATGATATTGCATGGAAATAGAAGAATGTAAGCAAATTTCAATTCTTGATGTAGCCAATCGTTTAGGTATCTCCTTTAAACAAGTTTCTAGTTTTGTCTATGAACATCCTGAACACGATTCATTTCGGATTTTTTCGAATACCAATACTTTTAAATGGTTTTCAAGAGATATTCAAGGTGATGTCATTGATTTTGTTCGACTTGTTAAGGGAATTTCCTTTAAAGAAGCTCTAGCTTTTCTTTCTGAAGAACCTTTTCAAAAAGAAGCTGTTCAAGAAAAAAGAGAGAAACCATTTTATTATCCTTTAAAGGGAATAGAAGATTCTAACTGTAGTCTGGCCAGATATTACTTAACAGAATGTAGAGGAATTTCAGAAGAAATCGTACAAAAGATGATTCAACAAGGTTTGATAGTACAAGCTCGTTGGAAAACAAATGAAACTGTTGAACCTGTTATTGTTTTTAAAAGTTTTGATCATCGTCACAAGATGCAGGCAGCAAGCTTACAAGGGATTTATAAGAATCATTCTCTTCCTAGAGAGAGGTTAAAAACGATTCTAAAAGGAAGCCATGGACATGTTGGAATATCCTTTGACATTGGTAAACCAAATAGACTGGTCTTTTGTGAATCGTTCATCGACTTGATGAGCTATTACGAACTGCATCAACAAAATCTATCAGATGTTCGTTTGGTATCTATGGAGGGATTAAAAAGATCTGTTGTGGCTTATCAAACTTTACGACTGATAGCTGAAGAAAATCAGAAGTTGGAATTTTTAGATACAGTAATACCTTCAAAGTTATTGCCTTTGATGAATACAATTCGTGATACCACCAGCTATTTTGATAATCATCCTGATTTATTGACACTGGCAGTAGATTGTGATGATGCTGGAAAAGATTTTTCTGATAAGTTATCTCAAGCTGGATTGCCTGTTTTACTGGATTTACCTGATAATGAATCTGGGAAAGAAAAAAGAGACTGGAACGATATTCTTCGAGAAAAGAAATCAGATTTACAATTGATGATCGAGAATGCAAAAGAGACATTGAGGAATCAACCAGTAAGACAAACCTCTCAATGTTTAGAATTGTGATAACAAAATCAAGATGTTTTAGCTAATATTAAAATGAAGGAGGATCGTATATGACCATAATTGAACGCTTAGAAGAAAAGGTCACTAGGCAAGAAAGTAAGGTAGCAAGAGAGACAGAAAAACTCGCTGCTTACAAAGAGCAACTGGAGACAGCGATGTTTGCGACGTTCAAAAGGCGTCAAAGCATTAGTCACATGAGTTTTGAAGAAGCTCTTGACCATGCCTTTGGTAAAGAAAGACAATTCGATGATTCTGAATTTAGAAAGGATGAAATGAGTGAATGACAAAAGATTGGAATTTTAATCAACCATTAGAAAGTAAGTCAGAAAATCAAGAAGATCCAGATAAAATTGCGGCCTTATTTGGAAATCATCAAGGAGGTAATGATGTAAATTATGAAGCAGCTTTTCAAAAGCGAAAACAAGCGCCTGTAACGGAATCAAATCCTAGTTCTAAACCCAAAGTTACAGAGGTTAGAACAGGAAAAGAGACAGATATCACTACAAGTTATCAGCAACATCTTAAAAGACTGATTGCGGATAACAATAGCGATATTCAAAGCAGTCAAAAGAAAATTGAAGAGCTACATACGTTGATTGACACAAAGAATAAAGACAATAAGAAATTGCAGTCCATTTATGATGCGATTTCCGAATTACACTAAGCAGTCCTGATAGGCTGCTTTTTTTGAGAGGTTATAGATGTTTACAACATTTTTTAAGAAAAATCACGACAATAGTGATATATTTAAAAAGCTGATTCATAGACTATCTGATATGTCTTCCCAAGATCTTGAAAAAATAGACCGACTGCTAGATATCATTTTCACTCCAGATCAAGGATCAGAACAACTAAAAACAGAATCAACTTACAGAGAAGAAACTTTGGACGACACATTAAAGGAAGCTAAGAATCAACTTCATAAGGAACAATTGGAGAAGAATTTAGAGAGGTTTAGGAAAAACAGTCAATAACGCACCAATTTTGGTGCGTTATGCTTTTTTATGCTATAATTGAATTATAAAAATAAAGGAGTTTGCCATGATTGGAAAGAACATAAAATCCTTACGTAAAACACATGAATTAACACAACCCGAATTTGCCCGAATTATAGGAATTTCTCGAAATAGCTTGAGTCGTTATGAAAATGGAACGAGTTCAGTCTCTACCGAATTAATAGACATCATTTGTCAGAAGTTTAATGTATCTTATGTCGATATTGTAGGAGAAGATAAAATGCTCAATCCTGTTGAAGACTATGAATTGACTTTAAAAATTGAAATTGTGAAAGAAAGAGGTGCTAATCTTTTATCTCGACTCTATCGTTATCAAGATAGTCAGGGAATTAGCATTGATGATGAATCTAATCCTTGGATTTTAATGAGTGATGATCTATCTGACTTGATTCATACGAATATCTATTTAGTAGAAACTTTTGATGAAATAGAGAGATATAGCGGCTATTTGGATGGAATTGAACGTATGTTAGAGATATCTGAAAAACGGATGGTAGCCTAGTGGAAATCCAAGATTATACTGACAGTGAATTCAAACATGCTCTAGCACGGAATCTTCGTTCACTGACAAGAGGAAAAAAGTCCAGTAAGCAACCTATAGCGATTTTGCTCGGAGGGCAAAGTGGTGCCGGTAAGACTACAATTCATCGTATTAAACAGAAAGAATTTCAAGGAAATATTGTTATCATAGATGGAGATAGTTTTCGTTCTCAGCATCCACACTATTTAGAACTTCAGCAAGAATATGGCAAAGACAGTGTTGAATACACCAAATATTTTGCAGGTAAAATGGTAGAGTCTTTAGTAAGAGAATTGAGTCATTTGGGATACAATCTTTTGATAGAGGGAACTTTACGAACTATTGATGTTCCAAAGAAAACAGCACAACTCTTGAAAAGTAGGGGATATGAAATACAATTAGCCTTGATTGCGACAAAGCCTAAGCTGTCCTATCTGAGCACCCTTATCCGATACGAAGAACTATACGCTATCAATCCAAATCAAGCACGCGCAACTCCAAAAGAACATCATGATTTCATTGTAAATCATCTAGTTGATAATACACGACAATTGGAAGAACTAGCTATCTTTGAAAGAATTCAAATTTACCAACGAGATAGAAGTTGTGTATATGATTCGAGAGAAAATACAACTTCAGCAGCAACAGTTCTTCAGGATTTACTGTTTGGGGAGTGGAGTCAGGTCGAGAAAGAGATGCTTAAATCTGGAGAAGAAAGATTGAAAGATTTAACTAATCGAAATGGTTTGTAGAGTTAGATTTTTAAAATAAAGTCTATTGGATCGTCAATTAAAAAATAACGATCCTTTTTTATACTCTCTATTTTCTTCTTCATATTTTTTCAAAAGTTTTAGCATTCTTCAGTGATGATTTCATAGCAATATAAGTACGAATTTAGCGCAGTTTATGATTATTTTAAATCTTGGGGGTTATTAAACTCTTGATTTTTTCAACAAGTTATGGTACCCTTTTGTTAGTTAATAAACTTACAAAAGGAGAACAAATGTTTTCACCTACTAAATTAAAAGAAAAAAGAGAAAGTCAGGGGTTATCACAATCTCAACTTGCATCTAGTTTGGGGATTAGTAGAGCCTCATACTTTAATTGGGAATCAGGTAAAACGAAACCTAATCAAAATAATCTAAGCAAATTGAGTGAGATTTTGAATGTAGACCCTCGATATTTTGAATCAGAGTATGAAATAGTAGAAACCTATCTCAAGCTAACTAAAAAGAATCAAAAAGCAACACTTCATTATGCTACAGAACTGTTGAACAAACAGAATGCGAAGGTTGTAGAAATTCCTGAGCGTTTTGCTTATAAAGTTTACGAAAAATTATCAGCTGGTACAGGAACAGCTTATTTTGATGATGGGAATTACGATACAGTTTATTTTAATCATCAATTTGATTATGACTTTGCATCATGGGTGTTTGGAAATTCAATGGAACCGACATATGAAAATGGTTCTGTAGCCCTTATTAAGCAAACGGGATTTGATTATGACGGGGCTATCTATGCCATAGATTGGGATGGTCAAACCTATATTAAGAAAGTGTATCGTGAAGAAAATGGGCTTCGTTTAGTTTCACTCAATCGGAACTATTCAGATAAGTTTGCGCCTTATGATGAGAATCCTCGCATTATAGGGAAAATCGTTGGGAACTTTATGCCTTTAGAGGACTGAGTATGACTTGGTTTGATTATAGTCTCGAACCTAAAAGTGATATTGCCTTTATTGATATGAAATCTTTTTACGCAAGTGTAGAATGTGTAGATAGAGGATTACACCCACTTAAGACTTCACTTTGTGTTATGAGTCGTGCAGACAATTCTGCCGGGTTAATCCTTGCTTCCTCTCCTATGTTTAAGAAGGTCTTTGGAAAGTCGAACGTTGGACGTTCCTATGATTTACCATTTGATGTAAAGACTCGCAAATTCTCTTACTATAATGCTAAGAAGCAAGGTTTACCGACAACGATAGATTATGTTCGTTATATAGAGGAATGGGCAAAATCAACCGTGATTGTTCCTCCGAGAATGGATACTTACATTGCTGTCAACATGGAGATTCAAAAAATCTTTCAAGATTTTGCAGCACCAGATGATATTTATCCCTACTCAATTGATGAAGGATTTATTGATTTAACAAGTTCATTAAATTATTTTGTACCAGATAAAAGTATTAGTAGGAAAGATAAATTAGATATTATTTCGGCTGCTATTCAAAAAAAGATTTGGAGAAAAACTGGAATCTATTCAACTGTAGGCATGTCTAATTCCAATCCCTTATTAGCTAAGTTAGCACTAGATAATGAAGCGAAAAAGACTCCGACAATGAGAGCCAATTGGTCCTATGAGGATGTCGAAAAGAAAGTATGGACTATTCCTAAAATGACAGATTTCTGGGGAATTGGAAATCGCATGGAGAAGAGATTACATAATTTAGGTATCTTTTCGATTAAAGAATTGGCTCAAGCTAATCCTGACTTGATTAAAAAAGAGCTTGGTATCATGGGTCTAGAGTTATGGTTCCATGCCAATGGGATTGATGAAAGTAATGTTCATAAACCTTATAAGCCAAAGTCAAAAGGGATAGGGAACTCTCAAGTTTTACCTAGAGATTATATTACACAAAGAGATATTGAGATCATACTTCGTGAGATGGCAGAACAAGTTGCAGTTAGATTGAGAAGAGCTGGTAAAAAAGCAACAGTCGTTTCTATACACTTAGGGTATTCTAAAGTGGAACAGAAACAATCTATTCATACTCAAATGAAAATTGAACCAACCAATCAAACAGCACTACTGACAAACTACGTTTTAAAGTTATTTCACACTAAATATACTTCAGGAGCTATCAGGAATGTGGCAGTGAGCTATTCAGGTTTAGTAGATGAATTCTTTGGATTGATTTCATTATTTGATGATATTGAGAAAATAGAAAAAGAAGAAAGACTCCAGTCCGCAATCGATGCTATTCGAACAGAATTTGGTTTTACTTCATTATTGAAAGGGAATGCCCTAGACCAGGCTTCTAGAACAATTGCAAGGAGTAAACTTATCGGAGGACATTCAGCTGGAGGATTAGATGGGCTAAAATGATAAATCGTTCTTATTTACCTTTTTTGTCTGCAAGAGAGTATCAAGATCGTGGGATGGCAAAGTGGATGGGATTCTTTTTATCAGAACATTCAAATTCTCTTTGGGAAGAAAAAAATAAAGAAGATATCTCCATTTCCCTATCAAAGGTTAGCTAAAATCAGCATCTTTATAGTGTCTCTATTTGGTAAACTGATGTTCAATAAATTCTCTTGCAAACTTCAGTTAAGCATGATGAACAAACTCTATCCTAAACTGGCTTATCCAGAGGAAATAAAAGCTTATTATTTGGAGGATCTGCCAAGGACGACTGTTAAAACATTGGTGACCATTTACAAAAACTATATGGGGCGTTACAAGCTGAAAGATATGATTTCTGCTAGCAAGGCTCAGGTTCTGTATATCTATGGTGAAAAAGAATTGAACTGTGTGAAAGAATCAGCGAAATTATTTCATCAGCTACATTCAAATACAATTTTGTATGAAGCAAAGGGCTATAATCACGGCTATTTATCAGCTTACCTGCCTCAAGAGTGGATTGATTTGGTTGAGCCATTTTTAAAGAGCGATTCATTGGAAATGTGTAATGAATCTAATATGTCATAAGGAGGAAACGAATGCCATTGATTTATTTCAATATGCCAGTAATCCAGAGGTTGATCCGATTGCAGGTTGCCCTGTACATACCAGTGTTGAAAACAGCAAGGAGATTATAAAAAGTGTTTTTTCATCACCTAAAACATACGCTGTAGTTTTAAAGGAAACTATGCAGCCAGTTGGTAGCATCGGATTGATGATCGGCTCTGTAAGTAGTATAGGTATTCCCGATAATGAGGGGGAGATTGCTTACTGGGTAGAAGTACCGTATTGGGGTCAAGGTCTTATACCAGAAGCAGTTCATGAGATTGTGAGACATGTATTTAAATGTATTTGTATATGTCGTTTGCGTATCGGAAAAATGAATACAACAATAAATATTTATTTATTTATTAAGAAGCTAGGAAAAAGCCTTTAAAATTAGAAAAACGCATAGTATCAGGTATTGAATGAACAACCTTGATATTATGCGTTTTATTGTTGAAAGATTTATTTTATTTTCTCCTAAAGTTGAGTTTTTGCTCAGATTCAATTTTTAGTATCTGCAGATGAAATTTTTTCTTTAAAGTAATCATCCCACTTATTGGCTTCATCTTTTGTAAAGAGTAGAGAAACAGTTTTAAGTATTGTTTGATGAATGTTATCGGCTTCTTCTTTGTCACACCAAATATACATATAGATTGCTTTGAATTCAGATAGACATAATTTCTCATAAGTAAAATATGTAGGAAACTGTTTACGAGATAATAATTGGAGCAGTGCTTTGCTGGCATTTTTTTCACGTCTTGCTAAAAGAACAGACAGACAATTAATGACAGTATCAATTTTTATGCGATCTAGATTGTTTCGCAGTTGATTGGGAGTGTTTTTTAAAATACTATCTGTAAATAGGACTATAGCTTCTGTCGTAAAGTGATGAACAATATTTCCTAGCAAGCCAACATCTAAATTGGTCCAATAATCTAAGGAGAAAAAATAATCTGTCAATTCAGAAATAATTTCAGGTGTGGGTTCTTTTTCTTGAAGTTTAGAAATTATAACATCAAGAACTAAAGAGATAATATGGTAGATGTAGTGTTTTTTAGCGACAAAAAACTCTTGAAATGTTTCACGCTTTTGTATGAGAACTGCTATATCTTGAGTTTGTAGAGCATTCTCCACTTGGTTCATCAATTCTAGGAACTCTGCATCTTGAAAAGCACTCCATTCAAATACTTCGTTGATTTCAACAACCATAAAACCAAGTAATTGTAATAACACATCATTAGATAGATTTGTTTTCCCTTTTTCAAAATCAGAAATGCTACTTGCGCTGCCTGCGACATTGGCTAGATCTCGTAGTGATAGCTTGCGTTGTTTTCGAATGGCTTTAAATTTTTCTTGAATATTCATGTACGGATTTCCGAATTTCTTCTTTACACTTTTTTTAATATTATATAATAATGGTATCAAAATTGAAAGGAGTTTTATTATGGTTATCCAAGAAATTGTCGAACACGACATGGAACAAGACTATGGAATTGAATTTAATAATTTAGTCTGTGGTGCTGGTTGCTAGTAATTTTATTAGCTAAATTGTTATTTAATTGAACAGTAAAATTCCAAATATTTTTGAGATACACTGTTTAATTAGAGTGTTAAAAGGTAATAAAAATATGCTTTTATTATCTCAGTGTATTGTAGTGTGCAGAGTACGATTTTGGGATTAACTCTGCACGCTGTTTCTTGATGGAGAAGATGAGATGAAGTATTCAAATTATGTAATAGAATTGAAAAAAGAAAATCATACCTTCTTATTTAATACCAAGAACAATATTTCTTTGAAAATTGAAAATAAACTTTTGGATAAGATTGAGAAGGATAATCATATCAAAAGCGAGTTTGAATCTTTTTTAAAATCTCAAGATTTTGATGAAAAAGAAAATGAGTTAGACAAAATGATTGAGTTATTTAGGAAAAGGGATGAAACAACTTTGAGAATTATTATTTTAACTCATGGTGATTGTAATTTTAGATGCAAATACTGTTATGAAAAATTTTCAAATTGTACTATTACATCTCAAAAAACTGGAATAATAGATTTTGTAAATCAAAAATTATCTGAGAAAAACTTTGAAGACTTACATGTATCTTGGTTTGGAGGAGAACCATTACTAGGATATCGAGATATTTTAGATCTTTCAAAGGAATTGATTGCAATTTCTCAAAAGTTAGGGATTCGCTATCACGCTGATATGACAACGAACGGATATTTGTTAAATCGTACAGTATTAGATCGATTAGTGACAGAATGTTACGTGAAAACATACCAAGTTACAGTAGATGGTTCTCGTGAAGGGCATGACAATCAGCGTATTTTGAAAAATGGTCATGGTTCCTATGATCGCATTATGAAAAACTTAAAAAATGCAATAAATTTAGAATCTCAATTCCACGTTATGATTCGCTTGAATGTTTCTCAGGAAAATTATAAGAATATTGAAAAATTTTTATTAGAAGATGCACAGGTTTTTAAAAATGATAAGCGATTTCATCTGCTATTTCGAAATGTAGGAGATTGGGGATGCGGTGATAGAAAAGAGGGATACGAGGTAAAACGATTTGAGTCAGATGTTTCTTTTGAATTATCAAAAAGTGCAATTAAATTAGGGTACAGATTATTTGATGATTTTGTATTCAGAAGTAATTATTCATCATGTTATGCTCAAAAACCAAACTCTTATACGATTGACACAAAAGGGAATCTATTAAAATGTACGGTTAGTCTTTATGACGAAGAAAATAAAATAGGTGAACTAGGAAATAGTGTCATTAATGAGAACAATCAAAAAAGATGGGTACATTCTTATCAATTTGACTCTAAATGTCAAAAATGTCAATTATTGCTAGTTTGTAATGGTGGAGCTTGCCCTAAGAGAGATATTTTCAATGAGACTAGTTTTGAGGAAAAATGCTTCAAAATGAGAAGAAATATTATGAACAATTTTGAATTATCAATTTGTTCCAATAATATAAATTATGAATTGAAAGCTGACTAAGATGAAAATAATCGTAAAAATCATTTCAAAATGGAAACTACTTGGTTTCGTTATCTTTGCTTTACTGTACTCTTGTCAGGGCTTGTTGATTTCACTGATTATCCAAATGGCCGGCTCTGTGGATATTGAGAATAGAGGGATGATTGCAATCTTTGGACTGTTGAGTCTTACTTTCTTTATCTTTATTTATATTTGCATGTACCTAAATAACGTCCTTCTACGTTCCATCATAAAAGATATCAATTTGTTTATTTCTAAGAAAGCTTTGCGTTTATTTGCAGACAAAAGATTGGAGTATTCAGCATCTGAATTTAATTCTTTTTTAACCCAAGATATTCCAATGTTTTGGAAGGAATATTTATCTCCACTTTTTTTATATCCTATATTTGGCACCTCTATTCTAGTGTCTGTCATGTATTTAGTATCACAGGATGTTGTGGTTGGTCTACTCTTTACCATAGGTGGTTTTCTCATGATCATGCCTCAATTTGTTTTTCATAAACTATTGAAAAGACGTGGTGAAGAGCTGAGTAAAGCAAGAGAAATCAGTTTAGCCAATATCACAGATTTTTCAGCAGGGATTGATACTATTGTTTCAAATAGAGTTGAGCAAGAATATTGTCAACATGTTTATGATACCATTGATCAGATGGAGTCTGGTCAATATCGTTACTATACAAGTCATAATTTGGTTATGTTTTGGACAGGTCCTTTGAAAGGACTAGGGCTAGTGGGGCCTTTTGTGATTGGAATGGTGATGATGTCTGCCACCCATCTTTCCTTGACTGTTTTGATTGCCATGATGACAGCATCTATGAATCTGATTTCTCCATTGCAACAACTCTTGGAAGCAACCTCTACGCTTCAATCAGCGACAGTAGTAAAAGAAAAAGTGCTGAATATTCTTTTAAAAGAGGATATTAAACGGGAAGAGGTATCTGAAACATTCCCAACCACTCTCGGAATATCTATAAAAAATGTTAGCAAGAAATATGCAGATAAGATTATTTTTGATGACATAAGTGTAAGTATGGAAGCTGGGAATCGAGTCTTGCTTACAGGAGCCAGCGGTAGTGGCAAATCAACCTTGTTTCACATCTTGACTGGGGATGATAGAGACTATGATGGAGAGATTTGCTTTTTAGATAGGCATGGCAAGCAGTATGCTCCCAGTCATGAGTTGGTATCCACTATTCATCAAAAACCTTATATTTTCAAAGGGACGCTACGGACAAATGTATCTCTTTACCAAAATCATAACGATAATGATATCAGAAAGGTACTGCAAAGAGTTCAACTCTGGGATGAACTGGGTCAGGATCTTGATTATTATCTCGATGGAAACAATCTTTCAGGTGGACAGATGATGAAAATCGAGATTGCTAGAGCGCTGTTGAGACCAAGACCAATTTTACTAGCAGATGAAATCACCGCTGCACTAGACAAACAAAATGCAGACGAAATCCATAAATTGCTATTTTCTCAGCCAGCTACCATTTTAGAAATCGCCCATAAGTTTCATCAGGATGAATATGAGAAAGTTTATATATTAAAGAATGGTAAAGTTCTGGAAAGTAACTAAGAAGAAACTTCTAAATAATTTAGGAATTAGGGTAAAAAAGTAGCTGAGCAAGATTGTTCAGCTATTTTTAATTGGATAAAGGATAAGGCCTACTCTTACTTGGATGAACCCTTAAAGGATATACTCAGGCGATGGGATAATATGGTTGATATAAAATAAAAGAGTTTAAATCTACAGTACGTCATATTTCGTTTTTCTATATTTTCATTGTATAATGAGGGTATAGTTAGATGCGTATGATGAAATATAACCATTTCTAACGGATTTCGAGGTGAAAATCAATGAAAAAGGCAATGTTAATTATCAACCCTACCTCTGGTGGCGAGAAGGCTTTGGATTATAAAGAAAATCTAGAGAATAAAGCAAAAGAATACTTTGAGCATGTGGAAACAAAAATTACCGAAAAAGCTTTGGATGCAACACACTTTGCTGAAGAAGCTTCTCGTGAACAGTACGATGCAGTAGTTGTTTTTGGTGGAGATGGGACTGTCAATGAAGTCATTTCAGGTATCGCTGAGAGAGACTACATTCCTAAGTTAGGTATTATCCCTGGTGGTACGGGTAACCTTATTACAAAACTTTTGGAAATCAATCAAGACATCGATGGCGCGATTGATGAACTCAATTTTGATTTAAGCAACAAGATTGATATAGGTAAATCAAACGACAATTATTTTGGTTACATCTTTAGTATAGGTTCTGTTCCAGAAGCGATTCACAATGTTGAAATTGAGGACAAGACGAAATTTGGTATTTTGGCCTATGCTGTTAATACCATGAAGTCTGTTATGACGGATCAGGTCTTTAATATTAGGGTTGAAACAGAAAATGGAAATTATGTTGGCGAAGCTAGCCATGTTTTGGTTCTCTTGACAAATTACTTCGCCGATAAGAAAATCTTTGAAGAAAACAAAGATGGCTATGCTAACATTTTGATTCTAAAAGATTCTTCAATATTCTCCAAATTATCAGTCATTCCTGATTTATTGAAAGGCGATGTTGTCGCAAATGATAACATCGAATATATCAAAGCGCGCAATATTAAAATCTCTTCAGATAGTGAATTGGAGTCAGACGTTGACGGCGATAAGTCGGATAATCTACCTGTAGAAATCAAGGTACTAGGCCAACACATTGAAGTATTTTCAAAACCGAAATAGTAGACGGTAGAAGTTAGTGCAAATGATGGTGTGCTAACTTTTTCGCTTATAAAGTAAAGATGTCCTGTAATTACTAAAAAATCTATCTCTTTTGTATGTTTCACTTGAAATATTTATAAAAATATAATTATTATATACTATAAGAAGTAAAAAGGAGAAGTAATATGAGTACAAAAAATGAAGTTTTACTTAATGATATTCTATATTTTTATAAAGATAAACCTAATCACATTCAAACTGACAGCCCTAAAGATTCTTGTTATTATCTTGTAAGAAAATTTTTTAAAGGAGGCAAAGAAGAACCTGATGTTATCTATATCAATGAAATTAATAGAAGAATTAATAAGAAAGAACTAACTAAATTAGAAACATTTAAGTATTTCACAGAAGATGAGGCTCGGCAATTAGTTACTGGTGGAATAGAAGAGACTGAGAACGGGGAATATTTTTATAGTCAAAAATGGCATCTTTATGTATCCTACATGGCTTACAAAGAAGTTACTTCATTACTAGATATACCAAGAACAAACTTCAAAGGAATAACGACAGCTGATTTTGAGAAACCATTTAACATCAGTAACTTTAAGCAAATAAAGTTTAAAAAATGGCTCAAGAAGGAAGCTACTGCAAACGAAGATGCAACTTGGGAACAGGTAGAAGAAGAAATATTAAAGAGTAGAAAATAGAGTAGTTAAATGTTTATAGTTTAATAATTATGAGTTTATATCTTTAGTTTTTAATGATTCATTAATCTAGTAAAATATAATTATTTACAATAAAGTTTAAAGCCTTTTTTAAGGCTTTTTGTATACTAAAAAAGATAGTTCTTTTAAAAAATGGAGCATTCTTGCAAATAGTTTACAAAAATAGTATACTGGATTTATTGTTTTTTGAAAACGTTTGCGTGAAATTAAATTTAAAATGTAGGAGACAAGTTAATGGAATTAAGTGCTATTTACCATAGGCCAGAGTCTGAGTTTGCCTATCTTTACAAGGATAAGAAACTTCATATTCGGATTCGAACTAAGAAAGGGGACATTAAAAACATCAACTTGCATTACGGGGACCCTTTTATCTTTATGGAGGAGTTTTATCAAGATACAAAAGAAATGGCCAAGCTGACTTCTGACGCTTTATTTGACTATTGGCAGATTGAAGTGTCCGTTGACTTTGCGCGTATCCAGTATCTCTTTGAACTCACTGATACAGAAGGCCAGAGCATTTTGTACGGCGATAAAGGCTGCGTTGAAAATTCTCTAGAAAATCTTCATGCTATTGGAAATGGCTTTAAGTTGCCTTATATACATGAAATTGATGCATGCCAGATTCCTGACTGGGTTTCAGATACGGTGTGGTATCAAATATTTCCTGAGCGGTTTGCCAATGGAAATAATCTATTAAACCCAGAAGGGACTTTAGGCTGGGATTCATCTATCACACCTCAAAGTGATGATTTCTTTGGGGGTGATTTACAGGGGATTATTGATCATCTGGATTACTTGCAAGACTTGGGCATTACTGGTCTTTATCTCTGTCCGATTTTTGAATCTACGAGCAATCATAAGTACAATACGACGGATTACTTTGAAATTGACCGTCATTTTGGAGACAAGGAAATCTTTCGAGAGCTGGTCGAGCAAGCTCATCAGCGTGGCATGAAAATCATGCTGGATGCTGTATTTAATCATATTGGTTCGCAATCGCCTCAATGGCAAGATGTTGTCAAAAATGGTGAACAGTCTTCTTATAAGGATTGGTTCCATATTCAACAATTCCCAGTGATGACTGAAAAACTAGCCAATAAGAGAGAGTTGCCTTATCATGCTTTTGGTTTCGAGGACTATATGCCTAAGCTAAATACAGCCAATCCAGAGGTCAAGGACTATCTATTAAAGGTTGCGACTTATTGGATTGAAGAGTTTGATATTGATGCTTGGCGTTTGGATGTAGCTAATGAGATCGACCATCAGTTTTGGAAAGATTTTCGCAAGGTAGTTTTAGCTAAAAAGTCTGATTTTTATATCCTAGGAGAAGTCTGGCATACGGCTCAGCCTTGGCTAAATGGAGATGAGTTCCATGCGGTCATGAATTATCCTTTATCTGATAGCATCAAAGAGTATTTCTTACGAGGAATTAAGAAGACAGACCAATTCATCGATCAAATCAATGGTCAGTCTATGTATTACAAGCAACAGATTTCAGAGGTTATGTTTAATCTCTTGGATTCGCATGATACAGAACGCATTTTGTGGACGGCAAATGAAGACGTTCAACTGGTTAAGTCAGCCTTAGCCTTCCTCTTTTTACAAAAAGGAACACCCTGTATCTATTACGGAACATAGTTATCCTTGACAGGAGGACCAGATCCAGATTGTCGTCGCTGTATGCCTTGGGAACGTGTATCAAGTGACAATGATATGCTGAACTTCATGAAGAAGCTAATTAAGATTCGCAAACACGCGTCAGCAATCATTCCGCATGGTAAGTATGGCCTCCAAGAAATCAAACCTGACCTAGTAGCTTTGGAATGGAAATATGAAGGGCAAATCCTCAAAGCCATTTTCAACCAGTCAACAGAAGATTATATTGTCGAAAAAGAAGCAGTAGCACTAGCAAGCAATTGCCAAGAATTGGAGAATCAGCTTGTCATCTCTTCAAAAGGATTTGTGATTTTTCATTAAAGAGCAATTATGAGCGACAGGAAAGTTGTAGTATAGAGAAGATTTTACAAACAGACTATTTGTCGCCTTGCTACAAATGATATATAATTTAAATTAGAGAAAATAGGAGGATTAATCAAATGGAATTAAAAGATTTTACAGAAAAAGAACAGGAAATGATTAAGAAGGGGCTGACTACGTCTAAGATTAGTGACAAGGAAACTGCTGAGAAGATTCTTGCGCTTGTCCCACAAGACTTGATTAAGCGCATCCCGTTTTTCGTCAGAAAACATGCTACTACACGTACGATTAAACGGATTTCAATTGAACACCCTGAACTCTACGCTGCAGCTCAAACAAGTGGTGAAATCCCAGAAAAGGAACGCGAAGAATTGCGTCAGATTATCACAACTATCTTTGAACAAAAGATGAATAAACATAGTATTAAGTAGAGAATGAAAATATATTTTATAGGCGGTCTAGGAAGCAATGTTTATCATAGCAAGGATTTTCTTCAAGAGCTAGATTTGCAGGTCTGTTTTCTAAATCCGTATGAAAAGCATCTTCGAGATGAAACAGAATTGAAATCATGGTTTAAAAATGAGATTGTAGAGGGAGAATCTATCTGTCTGATAGGCCATTCTCTTGGAGGGGATTTAGCTCGTTATTTCGCATCGGAATTTTATGAAGTGAAAAAACTGATTCTTTTGGATGGTGGCTATCTAGATTTAGATAAGATTTTAACTTTAGATGTGGAATTAGAGGAAACTAAAAACTATATCAAATCTCAAATTATTTCGGACTTAAATCTTCTTATTTCTAAAGAAAAATCCGAAGCAAAGCATTGGTCAGAAAATATGGAGAAAGCCGTAAGGCAGTCCTATCACTGGAATTCTGAGTATAATAGATATGAGTTAGCTATAAATTATGAAAATATAGAAGCGATACTCCGCCTACGGAGGAAAATACAAGCTTTTAAGAGAGAAGTGGGAGATACCTTATTTATCAGTCCTTGCTATCCTAATGAAACTAGATGGAGAAAGGAAGCACTAAAAGAATTGCCAGACTATGTTGATACTATTTTTCTAGAGAACTTTGGCCATGAACTTTATACAGAAGCACCTAAAGAAATCGCTAGTCTAATTAATGAGTGGCTCTCTTGTTCTCATTGAGCTACTTGTATTACTTGAAATGGTATAAGCTTCAAAACCTGTTAAAATAGTGGCATTAATAACTTTTCAAACCATAATATTTATTTCCACTGATAGAGATTGTTACTATAGCCAATTATCCTGCCATTGTAATTACGGTAATTATTTGTTATAATACTTCAAAGGAGGAAATCAGATGGTCGTAAAAACAAGAAAACAAGGAAATTCAATCACTATTACGATTCCAAGTGAATTTAATATTCCAAGTGGTGTTAAATACGAAGCTAAATTGTTACCAAGTGGTGAGATTATCTTTACTCCTGAAGAATTGGGTCAGCAGGTTTCTTATGTATCTGATGATGCCTTTGACTTAAATTTAGAGAAAATCTTTGACGAATACGACGATGTTTTCAAAGCTTTGGTCGAAAAATGACAATCTATCTAACAGAAAAGCAAATTGAAAAAATAAATGCTTTAGCAATTCAACGGTATTCTCCAAATGAGAAAATTCAAACAGTTAGTCCTTCCGCTTTAAATATGATTGTCAATTTACCAGAACAATTTGTCTTTGGAAAACCTCTTTGTCCAACAATTTTTGACAAAGCAACGATACTATTTGTCCAATTAATAAAGAAGAATGTTTTTGCAAATGCTAATAAACGAACTGCTTTCTTCGTTTTGGTGAAATTTCTACAGTTAAATCAATATCGTTTTTCTGTAACGGTTGAAGAAGCGGTAAATATGTGCGTAACTATCGCAGTAGAATCCTTAACAGATGAAAGCTTAACCACTTACACCAAATGGGTTTCTGAACATTCGTTTAGAATTAATGGAAAAAAATAAGCTCAAATATTTAATTCTTGTAAGTATAAAAATAGATAAAGAGACTATATTAGAAATCTGTCATGCAGAAACTGATATTGTCTCTTTTTATTGATAAGTGAGAATTTTCGGTATCTTCCTATATCTCATATAACAAAAAACGAACAGGCTCTTTTTCTGTCATTCAGAAGAGAACTTGTTCGTTTTGTTTTTTTAAAACACGCGATACACATAGGGATTTTCTGGTTTATCGACTTTGGTAAAACTGTCGATTTCCAAGGTTGGGAGATTTTGTTTGAGTTCTTTATGGTAGTGATTGACCAGTTTTCCTTTGGCTGAAATCCAAGTGTTGTTTTCATATTGACGAGTATTTCCCTTGGTCAGCAATCCATACACACCAGAATCTGCGATACAGTGAATAATGCCGAAGCGGAACAGAAATTGACTATTGGCATGGCTGGGATCATTATAGACAAAACCTGTGAACTGGACTGTCTTGCCCTCAAACTCATCTGGATAGTCGTATATGGCTTCCATGACTTCCATATAGTTTTCATTCGTAATCTGAATGCTATCTTGGGACAAATATTTATCCGCTGCCGTTCGCATTTCCTTTTCATAGGCTGTTTTTGAGAAATAAGAACTGGTATCTGGTTTCAAATATTGGCTTGTCGTCCCTTCGCTGGTCTGAATGGCTTGATCCGTTCCTTCTGATAAGGGGAAATGATAGCCTTTAGCAGAAACGGTCTGAGAATCCAAGCTAACAGTTGGGAAAGTTAAACCGACCACAATTGGAATAGCCAGAAGAGCAACACTCGTCCCCTTCGCTAATCGGCTGTTCAGATGACTGTGAGTTTTAACTTGCTTCATCCAGATATACAATTGAACGATTGCCAAGATAAATGAAAGCACCATGGAGATATAGGCTAGATAGGAATAGTGCATGTTGATGTACTGGTTTAATTTGCCTGACAAATGGAGATAAATGGTCAATTCAAAATAGCCAGCTAAAACTAAAAATCGAATCATAGGATGACTCCAATCAAGAGAGAATAGACTAAAACGACCAGAGTTACAATCGTAATGAAGTGACTGATGAATCGTGCTTTCAAGTAATTTTTCATCATGAGAATATTTTTGATATCCAGCATTGGACCAATGACGAGAAAGGCCAGAACTGGTGCTAAGCCGAAACTCGAGAGAAGAGAAGCTCCGATAAAAGCATCAGCCTCACTACAGAGTGAAAGAAGAAAGGCCAAAATCATCAAGAGTAGGATGGCAAAAAGAGGGGTTGCACTGATAGAGGTCAGAATCCGAGTCGGAACGTAGACCTGTATTATAGAAGCAAAGAGGCAGCCAAATACTAAATAACGTCCCGTATCAAAAAATTCATCAATGGCTTGCACAAAGACCTGAAACACTTTTTTTGCAGGATTCAGATGAGAAAAATCGTGCTCATGACAGGTCAACCGATTTTCTTTTTGAATGGGTTCTTGCCAGAAAAATGCCAGAAAAATCCCAAGTATCACAGCCACAACGATGGACCCTAGAGCTCTTAACAGGGCGACGTGGAAAGAATTGCCAAAGGCAGAATAGGTCGCAAAGAGGACAATAGGATTGATAACAGGTGCAGTTACGAGAAAGGGAACGGCCGTGTAACTGGGAACCTTCTTTTCCAGAAAACGATTGATAATGGGGACGATTCCACATTCACAAGAAGGGAAAAGCATCCCGACGAAAGTCCCAAAAAAGATTCTCCCCCAACGATTTCGAGGGAGAAAATGATAAACTTTTTCAGGAGTGATATAGACTTCAATCACTCCTGAAAGAATACTTCCTATCAGTACGAAAGGGAGGGCTTCAATGATAATGGAGAGGAAAATAGCCCCAGTCTGAAGCACACTAGATGGGAGTTGTTGGAAAACAGTCATCTAGTTTTTCTTTTCTGCTTTAGCTTTTTTCTCTTTGTCATCAGGGAAAGTGACTTGCTTCAAATCAGGGAGTTTAGCAAACTCTTCAAACATCTTGTCCAAGTCGTCCGTTTTTGTAAATTTTACAGCCATGGGTGTACCTCGATTCTAAATTCTACCTCTATTATACTATTATTTTGAGGAAAAGGGAAAAGTTAAAATTGAGTATCTAACGAATCATAGAGCTTGATATATCCTAATATACACTATGATTGTGATATAATAGCTATGAAGTAACGGAGGAAATGATGGATCACTAAAAAATCGGTCAGGTTACCGATGAAGTAAAAGAAATTTTTAATATTGTTCTTGAAGCTAGTGATATCAAGGTTAACAAAGAAGGTTTAATAAGCCATATGTTGAAACGGCATCATAATGATGTGATTCATCATATCGAAGATTTGGAACTTATACTAAGTAATCCATATTTCGTTGGGGTCAATCCACGAGAGAAAGATTCTAGTTTTGAATATGTTAAAAGATTTGATGACAATGTCCTTGTTGCCATCAAGTTATATAAAAGTGGCGATTTCTTTTATGTTCCGACCATGTATCGCTTACAAGATTTCAAGTTACAAAGTCGTATCAAGTCTGGTAGATTGAGAAAGCTTGACAAAAAAAGTAGATAGTGCTAGAATAACATTAACGAAAGACATTTGAGGGCAGAAAGGTTCCTGCCACACCTTGAAAAAGGTATCTGAGATGCTGGGTACACCGACCAGCCAAGTGTCCGTTATTTCAAAGGAGGGAGCTTAAATGCTCCTTTTTTGTTTAAAAATTTCAAAAAAGATTAGGCTCTTTGTCAACTGTAGTGGGTTGAAGAAAAGCTAAGCTCGAGAAAGGACAGATTTAGTCCTTTCTTTTTTGATATTTAGAGCCATAAAAATCCGTTTTTTGAAGTTTTC
>NZ_PNGD01000041.1:0-300 GCF_002871495.1 Streptococcus sp. UMB0029 | reverse complement strand
TAAGATTACAGAACCAGGTAAACCAGCTGTGGAAGTTCCTAATGTAACAACGCCAGCTCATAAGACACCAACAGTAGATGTTGAACAAGATCCTAAGACAGGTGATGTTACAGTAACACCGAAGAGACCAGATGGTTCAACCTACCCACCAGGAACTACAGTAGAAATCCCAGGTAAAGATGGTAACCCAATCACTGTTACAATCGGTGAAGACGGTAAAGGTAAAGTACCAAATAGTGAATTACCAGAAGGTAAAGTACCAGGAACTGCTAAGATTACAGAACCAGGTAAACCAGCTGT
>NZ_PNGD01000040.1:0-313 GCF_002871495.1 Streptococcus sp. UMB0029 | reverse complement strand
TTTCATCGTCTGACAATTTAGCGTTCTTATCAATTGAGGCAATCTTAGTTTCTGACGCTGTTTGGATTGCTTCTAGGGCTTTCTCTTTGCCTACTGGATTTACTGCTTCTACTGCTGTTGTTCCTGTAGTTTGAGCGCCGTCCACTCCTGCTTGATCCTTCGCTTCATTGATAGCATTTACGGCTGCGATGGCGGCTTGCGCTACTTCAGCTTTCGCTGCGGCTTTTTCATCGTCTGACAATTTAGCGTTCTTATCAATTGAGGCAATCTTAGTTTCTGACGCTGTTTGGATTGCTTCTAGGGCTTTCTCTTT
>NZ_PNGD01000004.1:102995-157222 GCF_002871495.1 Streptococcus sp. UMB0029 | reverse complement strand
AGATTTTATGGGACTTTTTTTCTACACAAAAATAGGCTCCATAATATCTATAGGGGATTTACCCACTACAAATATTATAGAGCCAAAGTAAGGAGACCTTAGGGTCTTTTTTCTTTTACTGTAGATATAAAATCATTTGAAAAATAGAGTAAATGGTAAATTCCCAAACTAAGTTCCACCGCTAGTAGAAGTGGAAGTTAGTCTGATAAAAATCATAAAAATCAGTAGAATTCCGTGTCAGGGTAAGTTCCACTGGTTTTACTAATGCTTGATTTCATCGCTTTTGTAGCCGAAAGGCATCGAAAAAAAGAGCGCACAAAATCCCCTCATCTGAAAGCGTTTCAGATTAAGTTCCGCTATGGTGGAAGTTAGTGTGAGACGTTTGAATGGGGTTTTAGGTTAGTTTTTAGAACTTATGTTGGAGTAATGTAGAAGACTGACAGACGTCTTCTGCAGGTATTTTAGAAATGCCTAGAAGCTTAGGAATCTCTTCTCCATAAGTAAAGGCAAAAAGTTCATAGGCTGACTTTCCATTCAAAGCAGCCCGTTTGACACTGTTGACATGCGAACAAACGAGATTGATGTCCTCTTGAGTTAAGTTGTCAAAGGAAGTTCCCTTTGGAAGGATGTCGCGAATCAGCGTGTGATTTTTCTCAATTCTCCCTTTCTGGTCAGAGCGATTAGGGTCACAAAAGAAGAGTTTACTCTCTCCTCGAACATCCATTTCGATGTCATCAACCCTGGCAAACTCTCCTCCATTATCTGTCAGGATGACAGGGAAGAGTTGACAGAAATCTTTGTCAGCTTGGTGAAGAGTGTTCTTGATATCATAAAGGTATTTGGTAACCTCAAGGGCAGTTTTATTATCGAGAAGCCTAGCGAAGATAAAGTTACAGAAAGAGAGATTGAAGGTGAGTAGGACTTTACCTCCCATTCTCCCCAGAACTGTATCCATTTCCAGCCAAGAGTCTAGTTGATTCAGTGCTAAATAATTTAGGAAATCCTCATAGGAACGGTCTTTTTTAGCTTCTTTAGGGATAGAAGGTAGCCTACTTTTCCGTCTTTCTTTGAATTTAACGGCTCTAGCAAGATCAATAGGAGCGATAGATAGGTATCCTTTTCGGATATGTCGATAGACAGTTGAGGAGCTGACATCAAGATTGTGAGTTTTGAGGATATGATAGATGTGTTGTCCCTTTTTAACCCCATCAGAAATGACTTTATCTATGTCCCAGAAAGTCTGCGAGTTAAGGGGGGTGCCTTCACGAGCTTCGACAAGAGTTTGTTCGTATTGTTTTTGAGCTTGCTTAGCGAGGTAGAAGATTTTTTTAAATCCACAATTTTGTCTTCTTTTAGGGCATCCATTACAGACAAAGGTAGCCTTATCGAGTAGAGGGCAAGTAGGGTTATTAGAGGTAGACTCTCGGACTTGTCTGTTTCGTTTGACTTCTTTGGAAACAGTAGTTGGGTCTTTTAGAATGGATTGTCCGATAACTTTGAAGGTTTCACCGCGCTCTAAGCCTAATTGAATATCATTACGATTTGAAAGGGTAAGGTGTTTATGTTTTGTCATAGTAGACCTCATTTCTAACTCAAACGTCTCATACTTAATTCCACCATAAAAATCCGTTTTAGACTAATTTCCACTTCGGCTAGACAAGTGGAAGTTACTTTGAGAAGTTACCAAATAGAGTAAATATCCGCTGATACAGTATTCTGCTTTTACACTTGGGCTGAAATATGATAAAATAGAGTATCAACTAGTTGAGGTAAAAAGGATGACTGTAAAAATTAATACAAAAGATGGTCAAATCGAACTAACAGATGAAGTGATTGCAACTGTCGTAGGTGGAGCAGCAACTGAGATTTTTGGTGTGGTCGGTATGGCTAGTAAAAATGCCCTCAAAGATAATTTCCAAGCCCTTCTAGGTAAGGAAAATTATTCCAAAGGTGTCGTCGTAAAGGCGGCCGAAGATGGCAGTATTGCAGTTGATGTATATACCGTGTTGAGCTACGGAACAAAGATTAGCGAAGTGTCAAAAAACATTCAAGAGCGTGTTCGTTTTAGCTTGGAAAACCAGCTTGGAATTACTGCTCAGACTGTAAATGTCTACATTCAAAATATCAAAGTTGTAGGAGAATAACCGTGTCAAAAATTACTACTAGCTTATTTCAAGAAATGGTGCAGGCTGCATCAACTCGCTTGAATAAGCAAGCTGAATATGTCAATTCATTAAACGTCTTCCCAGTTCCAGATGGAGATACTGGAACAAACATGGGAATGACCATTGAAAATGGTGCTAAAGAAGTTGCAGACAAGCCAGCTTCTACTGTTGGAGAGGTGGCGAGCATTCTTGCCAAAGGTCTTTTGATGGGTGCGCGTGGAAACTCAGGCGTTATTACGTCTCAGCTTTTCCGTGGATTTTCACAAGCTATCAAGGATAAAGACGAATTAACAGGTCAAGACTTGGCTCTCGCCTTCCAATCAGGTGTGGAAGTTGCCTATAAGGCAGTGATGAAGCCAGTTGAAGGAACGATTTTGACAGTTTCTCGTGGGGCTGCTATCGGTGCTAAGAAAAAGGCTGAGCAAACAGATGATGCTGTTGAAGTCATGCGCGCAGCCTTGGAAGGTGCTAAAACAGCTCTAGCTAAAACACCGGACATGCTTCCAGTATTGAAGGAAGTTGGTGTTGTGGACTCAGGTGGTCAAGGACTGGTCTTTATCTACGAAGGTTTCCTTTCAGCCCTTACTGGTGAATATATTGCATCTGAGGACTTTGTGGCGACTCCTGCTAACATGAGTGAGATGATTAATGCGGAGCACCACAAGTCTGTAGCTGGTCATGTAGCGACTGAGGACATCACATTTGGTTACTGTACTGAAATCATGGTAGCTCTTAAGCAAGGTCCAACCTATGCTAAAGATTTTGACTACGACGAATTTCGTAACTATTTGAATGAACTTGGAGATTCTCTCCTCGTTGTCAACGATGATGAAATTGTCAAAGTCCATGTCCATACGGAAGATCCAGGACTGGTTATGCAAGAAGGTCTCAAATATGGTAGTTTGGTCAAGGTAAAAGTTGACAATATGCGTAACCAACACGAAGCACAGGTTGAGAAAGAAGCTGCTCAAGTTAGCAAACCGGCTGAAGAAAAAGAGTATGCTTTGATTGCTGTAGTGGCTGGTAAAGGTCTAGCAGATATCTTCCGTTCTCAAGGTGTGGATTATGTTATCGAAGGCGGTCAAACTATGAACCCTTCAACTGAAGACTTTATCAAGGCTGTTGAACAGGTCAACGCTCGTAACATTATCTTCTTGCCAAACAACAAAAACATCTTCATGGCAGCTCAATCTGCAGCAGAAGTTTTGGAGCAACCAGCAGTAGTGGTTGAAGCTCGTACTCTTCCTCAAGGTTTGACAAGTCTTCTTGCTTTTGATCCAAGCAAGTCAATCGAAGAAAACCAAGAGCGTATGACTGCAGCCCTTAGCGATGTCGTTAGCGGAAGCGTCACAACAGCGGTGCGTGATACAACGATTGATGGCTTAGAAATCCATGAAAACGATAATCTTGGTATGGTCGATGGGAAAATTCTCGTGTCAAACCCTGATATGCACCAAACCTTGACAGAAACCTTGAAACATATGTTGGATGAAGATAGTGAGATTGTAACCTTCTATATCGGTGAAGACGGAAGTGAAGAACTTGCTAATGAAATTGCTCAAGAAATCGCAGAAGAATTCGAAGACGTTGAAGTTGAGATTCACCAAGGTCAACAACCAGTTTACCCATACCTATTTAGTGTGGAATAAGATTAATGAAGGACTGAGAAATCAGTTCTTTTTTCTTTTTGAATAATGAAATCGCTATCTTTTAAATAAAAACAAAAATAATATTCATAAAAAAACGTTAAAATAGAAAATTCAGAAAATTTCTTCTTTTCTCTTGAAAAATCTTGAAAAAATGGTATGATAGTAACAAGTTATTTTTAAGTGAAGAGAAAGGGGAACAATGGAGAAAATCAGTTTAGAATCTCCTAAGACGGGGTCGGATCTAGTTTTGGAAACACTTCGTGATTTAGGAATTGATACCATCTTTGGTTATCCTGGTGGTGCGGTCTTGCCTTTTTATGATGCGATATATAATTTTAAAGGCATTCGCCACATTCTAGGACGCCATGAGCAAGGTTGTTTGCACGAAGCTGAAGGTTATGCCAAATCAACTGGAAAGTTGGGTGTTGCCGTCGTCACTAGCGGACCGGGAGCAACAAATGCCATTACAGGGATTGCAGATGCCATGAGCGATAGTGTTCCCCTTTTGGTCTTTACAGGTCAGGTGGCGCGAGCAGGTATTGGGAAGGATGCCTTTCAGGAAGCAGATATCGTGGGAATTACCATGCCAATCACTAAGTACAATTACCAAGTTCGTGAGACAGCTGATATTCCGCGTATCATTACGGAAGCTGTCCATATCGCAACTACAGGCCGTCCAGGGCCAGTTGTCATTGACCTACCTAAAGACGTGTCTGCTTTAGAAACAGACTTCATTTATTCACCAGAAGTGAACCTACCAAGCTATCAACCAACTCTTGAGCCAAATGATATGCAAATCAAGAAAATCTTGAAGCAATTATCCAAGGCTAAAAGACCAGTCTTGCTAGCTGGTGGTGGAATTAGTTATGCTGAAGCAGCTGCAGAACTAAATGAATTTGCAGAGCGATATCAAATTCCAGTGGTAACCAGTCTTTTGGGGCAAGGCACGATTGCAACAACTCATCCACTCTTCCTTGGAATGGGGGGGATGCATGGGTCATTCGCAGCTAATATTGCCATGACAGAAGCTGATTTTATGATTAGTATTGGTTGCCGTTTTGATGACCGCTTGACGGGAAATCCTAAGACCTTCGCTAAGAATGCCAAGGTTGCTCACATTGATATTGACCCAGCTGAGATCGGTAAGATTATCAGTGCAGATATTCCTGTAGTTGGAGATGCTAAGAAAGCTTTGCAAATGTTGTTGGCAGAACCAACCGTTCATAACAATACTGAGAAATGGATTGAGAAAGTTACTAAAGACAAGAACCGTGTTCGTTCTTATGACAAGAAAGAGCGTGTGGTTCAACCGCAAGCCGTTATTGAACGAATTGGTGAATTGACGAATGGAGATGCCATTGTGGTCACAGACGTTGGTCAACACCAAATGTGGACAGCTCAGTATTATCCATACCAAAATGAGCGTCAGTTAGTGACTTCAGGCGGTTTAGGAACCATGGGATTCGGAATTCCAGCAGCAATCGGTGCTAAAATTGCTAACCCAGATAAGGAAGTAGTCTTGTTCGTTGGGGATGGTGGTTTCCAAATGACTAACCAAGAATTGGCTATTTTGAATATTTACAAAGTGCCAATCAAGGTGGTTATGCTGAACAATCACTCACTTGGAATGGTTCGCCAGTGGCAGGAATCTTTCTATGAAGGTAGAACATCAGAATCAGTCTTTGATACCCTTCCTGATTTCCAATTGATGGCGCAGGCTTATGGCATTAAAAACTATAAGTTTGACAATCCTGAGACCTTGGCTCAAGACCTTGAAGTCATCACTGAGGATGTTCCTATGCTAATCGAGGTAGATATTTCTCGTAAGGAACAGGTGTTACCAATGGTACCAGCTGGTAAGAGTAATCATGAGATGTTGGGGGTGAAGTTCCATGCGTAGAATGTTAACAGCAAAACTACAAAATCGTTCAGGAGTCCTCAATCGCTTTACAGGTGTCCTATCTCGTCGTCAGGTTAATATCGAAAGCATCTCTGTTGGAGCAACAGAAGATCCGAATGTATCGCGTATCACTATTATTATTGATGTAGCTTCACATGACGAAGTGGAGCAAATCATCAAGCAACTCAATCGTCAGATTGATGTGATTCGCATTCGAGATATTACAGACAAGCCTCATTTGGAGCGCGAGGTGATTTTGGTTAAGATGTCAGCGCCAGCTGAGAAACGGGCTGAGATTCTAGCGATTATTCAACCTTTCCGCGCAACGGTGGTAGACGTAGCACCAAGCACGATTACTATTCAGATGACAGGAAATGCAGAAAAGAGCGAAGCCCTATTACGAGTCATTCGACCATACGGTATTCGTAATATTGCTCGTACGGGTGCCACTGGATTTACCCGTGATTAAAAATACAACTTAAATTTGTTAAACCAGCCTAAAAGGCAATAAATAATAGAAAAGAGAGAAAAAACTATGGCAGTTCAAATGGAATACGAAAAAGATGTTAAAGTAGCAGCACTTGACGGTAAAAAAATCGCTGTTATCGGTTATGGTTCACAAGGACATGCGCATGCTCAAAACTTGCGTGACTCAGGTCGCGATGTCATCATCGGTGTACGTCCAGGTAAATCTTTTGACAAAGCAAAAGAAGACGGATTTGACACTTATACAGTAGCAGAAGCAACTAAATTAGCTGACGTTATCATGATTTTGGCACCAGACGAAATCCAACAAGAATTGTACGAAGCAGAAATCGCTCCAAACTTGGAAGCTGGAAACGCAGTTGGATTTGCTCATGGTTTCAATATCCACTTTGAGTTTATCAAAGTTCCTGCGGATGTAGATGTCTTTATGTGTGCTCCTAAAGGACCAGGACACTTGGTACGTCGTACTTATGAAGAAGGATTTGGTGTTCCAGCTCTTTACGCAGTATATCAAGATGCAACAGGAAATGCGAAAAACATTGCTATGGACTGGTGTAAAGGTGTTGGAGCAGCTCGTGTAGGTCTTCTTGAAACAACTTACAAAGAAGAAACTGAAGAAGATTTGTTTGGTGAACAAGCTGTACTTTGCGGTGGTTTGACTGCCCTTATCGAAGCAGGTTTCGAAGTCTTGACAGAAGCAGGATACGCTCCAGAATTGGCTTACTTTGAAGTTCTTCACGAAATGAAATTGATCGTTGATTTGATTTATGAAGGTGGATTCAAGAAAATGCGTCAATCAATTTCAAACACTGCTGAGTACGGTGACTATGTATCAGGTCCTCGTGTAATTACTGAGCAAGTTAAAGAAAACATGAAGGCTGTCTTGGCAGATATCCAAAATGGTAAATTTGCAAATGACTTTGTAAATGACTATAAAGCTGGACGTCCGAAATTGACTGCTTACCGTGAACAAGCAGCTAACCTTGAAATTGAAAAAGTTGGTGCAGAATTGCGTAAAGCAATGCCATTCGTTGGTAAAAACGACGATGATGCATTCAAAATCTATAACTAATTGATAGAAATCAAATTGAAGGCGAGTTGGGGGGACCTAACTCGCTTTTATAATCAATTCATCTCTCTTTTTAGAGGATGGATTGTGATAGTATGAATAGTCTAGGAGAAAAAGATGTTAAGTTCAAAAGATATCATCAAGGCTCATAAAGTCTTGAACGGTGTGGTCGTGAATACCCCACTGGATTATGACCATTACTTATCGGAGAAGTATGATGCTAAGATTTATTTGAAAAAGGAAAATGCTCAACGTGTTCGCTCTTTTAAAATTCGTGGTGCCTATTATGCTATTTCTCAGCTCAGCAAGGAAGAGCGTGAGCGTGGGGTAGTCTGTGCTTCTGCGGGAAATCATGCGCAGGGAGTTGCCTATACTTGTAATGAGATGAAAATCCCTGCTACTATTTTTATGCCCATTACCACTCCACAACAAAAAATTGGTCAAGTTCGCTTTTTTGGTGGGGAGTTCGTAACCATTAAACTAGTTGGAGATACCTTTGATGCTTCTGCTAAGGCAGCTCAAGAATTTACAGTTTCTGAAAATCGTACCTTTATTGATCCCTTTGATGATGCTCATGTCCAAGCAGGTCAAGGGACTGTTGCTTATGAGATTTTAGAAGAAGCTCGAAAAGAATCGATTGATTTTGATGCTGTCTTGGTTCCTGTTGGTGGTGGCGGTCTCATTGCTGGGGTTTCAACTTATATCAAGGAAACAAGTCCAGAAATTGAAGTCATTGGGGTAGAGGCGAATGGGGCACGTTCCATGAAGGCTGCTTTTGAAGCTGGTGGTCCAGTCAAACTCAAAGAAATTGACAAATTTGCGGATGGGATTGCTGTGCAAAAGGTAGGACAGTTGACCTATGAGGCAACTCGTCAACATGTTCAAACTTTGGTAGGTGTCGATGAGGGATTGATTTCTGAAACCTTGATTGACCTCTACTCTAAGCAAGGGATTGTCGCAGAACCTGCTGGAGCGGCGAGTATTGCCTCTTTAGAAGTTTTAGCTGAATATATCAAGGGGAAAACCATTTGTTGTATCATTTCTGGAGGAAATAATGATATCAACCGTATGCCAGAAATGGAAGAGCGTGCCTTGATTTATGATGGGATTAAGCATTACTTTGTGGTCAACTTCCCACAGCGTCCAGGAGCTTTGCGTGAATTTGTAAATGATATTTTGGGACCAAACGATGATATCACACGTTTTGAGTATATCAAACGAGCTAGTAAGGGAACAGGTCCAGTATTAATTGGGATTGCCTTAGCAGATAAGCATGATTATGCAGGATTGATTCGTCGAATGGAAGGTTTTGATCCAGCTTATATTAACTTAAATGGTAATGAAACGCTCTATAATATGCTTGTCTGAGGATTAATAAAAAAATATCATATTATTTGCACAACTGATGTATAGGTGCTATAATGAGGGTGAAGAAAGGGGGCGATTCCTATGAACTTAGGAAAATTATCGTACAATTTCTACTATAACTCATTATAGTATCTATTATTTTTGCTTCAGTTTATAATAATAAAAAAAGAATTACTTGCTATATATAGGGCTACTATTCAGAATACCATATTTTATATATAACTAATTTAAAAATTGTCTAAATATAATAGCAAGTAGAGAAAATAATCAGTATTTATGAGACAGATTTGGTGATTTAATTGATAAAATTGATCTGATACTTGTAAAATGAGAATAGTAGAAAAGTTTGTGACATTAGGAAGTCATATTCTAGATGCTGATTATGAAGTGGTGTTTGAAAAGAATATGTAAAATCTGATGAAACAAGTCCATTGTACCAGTTGAAAAAGAAAATAAGATTTAAATAATGACAGGAAGGGACCTCAGACAAAGAGAAAGGAAAGAGATAGTTAAGAGATAATCAGAGGAGAATATTATCTTTGCTAGCTTTAATAATTTAAAAGGAATGTATAGAATTACTTGAATATGACTCCTGTCTATCCTATAGAGTAGCTGGCATGTAGTTTATATGAATATTCTTACATATTATAGGTTTAATAATGCAATTATTTTTTAGGTAGTTGCTAATGGTTTATAGTAAGTAAAAACCTATATATTATCGGCTTTAAAAAAGAAGTAAGAAAAATTTAGAACTTTTATTTTATTGAATATATGTTTTTTTATTGACAAAAGACATAAAAACGTATAGAATAATATATCGTAAAGAAGAAAATAGGAGAAGGACATGGCTAAGTCAAACTTTGAAAAAGTAGAATCAGTTGTTGGCTGGGTTCGTGATAAGAAAATCACAGGCTACCGTATCTCTAAAGAAACGAATGCGCGTGAAATGTCTATCATTGCTCTAGCGCAGGGTCGTGCAAAAGTAAAAAATATTTCATTTGAAACAGCTCTAGGTTTAATTGATTTCTATGAAAAAAATCATGAAAAATTTGAAGATTAATCTTTGGATAATGGCGGATTCTTGAATAAGGTCTGCCTTTTCATTTTGATACTCAATGAAAATCAAAGAGCAAACTAGGAAGCTAGCCGCAGGCTGCTCAAAACACTGTTTTGAGGATGTAAATAAGACTGACAGAGTCAGTAACATATACCTACGGCAAGGCGAAGCTGACGTGGTTTGAAGAGATTTTCGAAGAGTATGAGGACAGCAAAAAGACTGCACGATTGATGCAGCCTTTTCTTTTTATTTGAGATAGCGTTGAAGGAACTCTTTTGTACGGTCTTCTTTAGGATTGGTGAAGAGGTCTTCTGGTTTGCCTTCTTCAGCGATTACACCCTTATCCATGAAGATAACACGGTGAGAGACATCACGGGCGAATTCCATTTCGTGGGTTACGACAATCATAGTCAAGCCTTCCTGAGCCAGATCTTGCATGATTTTGAGGACTTCTCCAACCATTTCTGGATCGAGAGCTGATGTTGGTTCATCAAAGAGAATAGCGTCTGGATTCATGGAGAGGGCACGAGCGATAGCCACACGTTGTTTTTGACCGCCTGAGAGTTGTTTTGGTTTGGCTTGCCAGTAGCGTTCTCCCATGCCGACCTTTTCAAGGTTTTCTTTGGCAATTTTTTCAGCTTCTGTACGCTCGCGTTTAAGGACAGTCGTCTGAGCGACGATTGTATTTTCAAGAACGTTGAGATTTTCAAAGAGATTAAAGGATTGGAACACCATTCCTAGTTTTTCACGGTATTGTGTGAGGTCATAACCTTTTTCGAGGACGTTTTGTCCATGATAAAGGATTTGTCCATCGGTTGGCGTTTCAAGTAGGTTAATGGAGCGTAGGAAGGTTGATTTCCCGCTTCCAGAGCTTCCAATGATAGAGATGACTTCTCCCTTGTGGACAGTGAGAGAAATGTCTTTTAGCACTTCGTTTTGGCCATAGGATTTTTTGAGGTGTTTAATTTCAAGGATTGCTTGTGTCATTATTTCAAATCCTCCGTTTGCATTTGGTTAGCACCTGTAGTATAGGTATCCATGTCCATTCGACGTTCGATGAAGCGGAGGATACGTGTTACGGTGAAGGTGAGGACAAAGTAAATCACGGCGATGATTGTAAATGTCTGGAAGTATTGATAGGTTTGAGTTGCCACGGTATTTCCTGAGAAATAAAGTTCGACAACGGAGATAACGTTCAATACAGATGTATCTTTGATATTGATGACAAATTCATTACCAGTTGCTGGTAGGATGTTACGGACTACCTGAGGGAGGACAATCTTACGCATGGTTTGGTTATGAGTCATACCAAGAGCAGTAGCGGCTTCAAATTGTCCTTTGTCAACTGCTAGGATACCACCACGAACGATTTCAGTCATGTAGGCACCAGTGTTGATTGAAACGATGAAGATAGCGGCCAGTGTACGGTCAAGGTTGATACCGAAAGCTTGGGCAGTTCCATAGTAGATAACCATCGATTGAACGATCATAGGTGTACCACGGAAAATTTCGATATAGACATTGAGAATCCAGCCGACTAGTTTTTGTAGGCCATAAATGGCTTTATTTTCAGATAGAGGAGCAGTACGGAAGACACCAATGGCAAGACCGATAATGAGACCTATGATGGTTCCGACGATAGAGATTAAAAGAGTGATACCAGCACCACGCAAGAGTTGTTGCCAGTTTTCAGAAAGAATTTTAGCGACTTGGCTAAAGAAACTACTGCTAGTCTCTTCAGTTGTTGTAGCTTCGGCAGGTTGTTCCTTGATCATACGATCCATCAGGGCAACTTGATCATCTTTTGAAATGGTTTCAATGCTGGCATTGATTTGGCTAATACGATTGTCATCTTTACGAAGTCCAATGGCAATAGCTGTATCTTCTTCTCCAGTTTTGAAACCTGGCTCTACTTGAACCATCTTAAACTTAGAGTTAGCAGCTTCGGCAGTCAGTGCTTCAGGGAGTTCAGAAACATAGGCATCAATGACACCAGCCTCAAGTGCTTGGCGCATTTGAGCGAAGTCTCCCATGGCAGTTTCTTTTTTAGCGCCTGGGATTTGACTAATCAAGTTATAAAGGTAAACACCTTGTTGGGAAGTGATTTTCGCACCATTAAAGTCATCCAAAGATTTGGCATTTGCGTAGGCAGAATCTTTTTTGATGAGTAAGACAGGTTCGCTAGTGTAGTAACTGCTTGAAAAGGCGATTTCTTGTTTGCGTTCGGCAGTAGGACTCATACCTGCGATAATCATATCAATCTTACCAGAAGTAAGGGCAGGGACTAGACCTTCCCACTTGGTTTTAACAACCAAAGGCTCTTTGCCTAAGTCCTTAGCAATTTTCTTGGCAATCTGGACATCGTATCCATTGGCATACTGGTTGGTTCCATCGATTTTGACAGCTCCATTGCTATCATCATCCTGGGTCCAGTTAAAGGGGGCATATGCTGCTTCCATCCCGATGCGTAAATATTCATCGGCTTGAGCAACATTGACAAATCCTAGCATAAGCAAGAGACTTGTGAAAATAGATAAGTATATTTTTCTCATGATTTCTCCTATTTCTAATCTATTAAAAAATAACTGTCTCCTATTTTATCGAAAAAAACTCTATTTTTCAATATGGGTAAGCCCTTACTTGAGAAAAAATGATATAATGATAGCAAAGATAAAAAGGGGGCTTAATTGATGAAAAAAACTTTTTTCTTACTGGTCTTAGGTTTGTTTTGCCTTCTGCCACTCTCTGTTTTTGCCATTGATTTCAAGATAAACTCCTACCAAGGGGATTTGTATATTCATGCAGACAACACGGCAGAATTTAGACAAAAGATAGTTTATCAGTTTGAAGAGGACTTTAAAGGCCAAATCGTGGGACTTGGACGTGCTGGCAAGATGCCTAGTGGGTTTGACATTGACCCTCACCCAAAGGTTCAGGCATCGAAAAATGGTGCTGAACTGACAGATGTTGCTAGCGAAGTGACAGAAGGAACAGATGGTTATACTGTCAAAGTTTACAATCCAGGTCAGGAAGGTGACACAGTTGAAGTTGACCTTGTCTGGAATTTAAAGAACTTGCTTTTCCTTTATGATGATATCGCTGAATTAAATTGGCAACCTCTGACAGATAGTTCAGGGGCTATTGGCAAGTTTGAATTTAATGTAAGGGGAGACAAGCGGGCTGAAAAACTCTTTTTCCATACAGGGAAACTCTTTAGAGAGGGTACGATTGAAAATAGTAACCTTGATTATACTATTCGTTTAGACAATCTTCCGCCTAAGCGTGGAGTTGAATTGCATGCCTACTGGCCTCGAACTGATTTTGCTAGCGCTAGGGATCAGGGCTTGAAAGGGAATCGTTTAGAAGAGTTTAATAAGATAGAAGACTCGATTGTTAGAGAAAAAGCTCAGAGTATGCAGCTCGTCACTTGGGTGTTTCCTTTGATACTTTCTATCTCCTTGTTATTGAGTGTCTGCTTCTATTTTATTTATAGAAGAAAGACCACTATTTCAGTCAAATATGCTAAAAATCATCGTCTCTATGAACCACCAATGGAATTAGAGCCTATGGTTTTATCAGAGGCTGTCTACTCGACCTCCTTGGAGGAAGTGAGTCCTCTAACCAAAGGAGCAGGAAAATTCACCTTTGACCAACTTATTCAAGCTACTTTGCTAGATGTGATAGACCGTGGAAATGTTTCTATTATTTCAGAAGGAGATGCTGTTGGCTTGAGGCTGGTAAAAGAAGATGGTTTGTCAAGTTTTGAGAAAGACTGCTTAAATCTGGCTTTTTCAGGCAAAAAAGAAGAAACTCTTTCCAATTTGTTTGCGGATTACAGGGTATCTGAGAGTCTTTATCGTGGGGCAAAAGTCTCTGATGAAAAACGGATTCAAGCAAGGGGACGTCAGCTCAAATCCTCTTTCGAAGAAGCATTGAAAGAGATGCAAGAAGGGGTAAGAAATCGAGTTTCCTTCTGGGGGCTCCCAGATTATTATCGTCCTTTAACTGGTGGGGAAAAGGTCCTGCAAGTAGGTATGGGACTCTCTACAGTCCTGCCTCTATTTATTGGATTTGGTTTCTTCTTGTACAGTTTAGACGTTCATGGCTATCTTTACATCCCCTTGGCAATACTTGGTTTTCTAGGTTTGGTTTTGGCTGTTTTCTATTATTGGAAGCTTCGACTAGATAATCGTGATGGCGTCCTAAATGAAGCAGGGGCAGAAGTCTACTATCTCTGGACCAGTTTTGAAAATATGTTGCGGGAGATTGCACGATTGGATCAGGCTGAGCTGGAAAGTATTGTGGTCTGGAATCGCCTCTTGGTCTATGCGACCTTATTTGGCTATGCGGACAAGGTCAGTCATCTGATGAAGGTTCATCACATCCAGGTAGAAAATCCAGATATCAATCTCTATGTAGCTTATGGCTGGCACAGTATGTTTTATCATTCAACAGCGCAAATGAGCCATTATGCTAGTGTCGCAAATACAGCAAGTACCTACTCCGTATCTTCTGGAAGTGGAAGTTCTGGCGGTGGCTTCTCTGGAGGCGGAGGTGGTGGCAGTATCGGCGCCTTTTAAAGAGAACTGCCATAGACTGAAAAAGTATGCTATAATGGAAGATAGAAAAAAGGAGTAATCTATGTATCTTATTGAAATTTTAAAATCTATCTTCTTCGGTATTGTTGAAGGAATTACAGAATGGTTGCCGATTTCCAGTACAGGGCACTTGATTTTAGCAGAAGAATTTATCCAATACCAAAATCAAAACGAAACCTTTATGTCCATGTTTAATGTCGTGATTCAGCTGGGTGCTATTTTGGCGGTCATGGTGATTTACTTTAATAAGCTCAATCCTTTCAAACCGACTAAGGACAAGCAGGAAGTTCGTAAGACTTGGAGACTATGGTTGAAGGTCTTGATTGCTACTTTGCCTTTGCTTGCCGTATTTAAGTTTGATGATTGGTTTGATACCCACTTCCATAATATGGTTTCTGTTGCTCTCATGTTGATTATCTATGGGATTGCCTTTATCTATTTGGAAAAGCGCAATAAAGCGCGTGCTATAGAGCCAAGTGTAACAGAGTTGGACAAGCTTCCTTATACGACAGCATTCTATATTGGACTCTTCCAAGTTCTTGCCCTTTTACCAGGAACTAGCCGTTCTGGGGCCACAATCGTCGGCGGTTTATTGAATGGAACCAGTCGTTCTGTTGTGACAGAATTCACCTTCTATCTTGGGATTCCTGTTATGTTTGGAGCCAGTGCCTTAAAGATTTTCAAATTTGTAAAAGCAGGACACCTCTTGAGCTTTGGGCAATTGTTCTTGCTCTTGGTTGCCATGGGAGTCGCTTTCGCAGTCAGCATGGTCGCTATTCGCTTCTTGACCAGCTATGTGAAAAAACACGACTTCACCCTTTTCGGTAAATACCGCATCGTGCTTGGTAGTATCTTATTGCTTTATAGCGTTGTCCGTTTATTTGTATAAGAAAAACCTTGAAGAGTCAGCTCTTCAAGGTTTTATACTCTTCGAAAATCTCTTCAAACCGCGTTAGCTTCGCCTTGCCGTAGGTATATGTTACTGACTCTGTTAGTCTTATTTACAACCTCAAAGCAGTGCTTTGAGCAGTCTGCGGCTAGCTCCCTAGTTTGCTCTTTGATTTTCATTAAGTATTAAAATCCAGTCATGGTAATCCCCAATAGGCGGACACCTCTTTCTTTTTCGTCTAACTCTTTATAGAGTTGTAGGGCTATTTGGCTTATCTGACTAGCATCCTGTGTTTTTTGAGCCAGACTTTTTCGTTTAGTAAGAGTTGAAAAGTCCTCGTAGCGGATTTTCAGAATGACAATTTTTCCAGCTTTTTCTTGTTGATTGAGATTGAGAGCGACTCTTTCTGATAGAAGAGTCAGCTCTTTTTTGATATCTTCCTCGGCACGGAGAATCTTCCCGTAGGTTTTCTCCTTCCCGATTGATTTACGGATGCGATTGGATTTGACGGGGGAATTGTGGATACCACGAGCCTTTCGATAAAGGTCATAGCCCAGTCTGCCAAATCGGTCTATTAGGGTCATTTCAGGAACTTCAAGCAAATCAGCGCCAGTAAAAACGCCCATTTGATGAAGTCTTTCCACTGTCTTTTTTCCTACTCCATGAAACTTGGAAATATCCATTTGTTTGAGAAAATCCTCAGCTTGTTCAGGTAAAATCACTGTCAGACCATGTGGTTTTTGATAATCGCTGGCCATTTTAGCTAAGAATTTGTTATAAGAGACGCCTGCAGAAGCAGTCAAATGGAGTTCCTGCCAGATATCCTCTTGAATGAGACGAGCGATTTTGACCGCTGACTTGATACCGAGTTTATTTTCTGTTACATCCAAATAGGCTTCATCAATGCTCATGGGCTCAATCAAATCTGTATAGCGCTTAAAAATAGTTCGAATCTGGAGACCCACAGACTTGTATTTCTCATAATTCCCTGAGATAAAAATGGCCTGGGGACATCGTTCATAAGCTTCCTTGGAACTCATAGCAGAATGGACACCAAAAGATCGCGCCTCATAGCTACAAGTAGAAACGACACCACGCCCACCTGTTTGCCGAGGATCGCTTCCGATAATGACAGGTTTTCCTTTGAGTTTAGGATTATCTCTGATTTCTACCGCAGCAAAAAAGGCATCCATGTCAATATGGATGATTTTTCTTGACAAATCATTTAACAAAGGGAAAATCAACATGCCTAGCACCTTTTTACTGCTTATTTTCTTTTATTATACCCTTTTTTCTGAAAAAAAAGAAAAAAGACTTTATTTTTTCAAAAATATAATACAGTTTGGCATAGATAACGGTCTGTGTTAGAAAAGAAAGTGTAAAAATAAGGAACTTTCGCTTGTTGAAATCGGTTACTGTATGGTATACTGGTTTCATAAATGTAACAGATGACTGTTACTAGAAAGAAAACAGAGGACATTAACATGGTTGTTAAAACAGTTGTTGAAGCACAAGATATTTTTGATAAAGCTTGGGAAGGCTTCAAAGGCGTAGATTGGAAAGAAAAAGCAAGTGTATCACGCTTCGTACAAGCAAACTACACACCTTACGATGGAGACGAAAGCTTCCTTGCAGGACCAACAGAACGTTCACTTCACATCAAAAAAATTGTAGAAGAAACTAAGGCTCACTACGAAGAAACTCGTTTCCCAATGGACACTCGTCCAACATCTATCGCTGACATCCCAGCAGGATTTATCGATAAAGAAAACGAAGTGATTTATGGTATCCAAAATGATGAACTCTTCAAATTGAACTTCATGCCAAAAGGTGGTATCCGTATGGCTGAAACTACTTTGAAAGAAAATGGATACGAACCAGACCCAGCTGTTCATGAAATCTTCACTAAATACGTAACAACAGTTAACGACGGTATCTTCCGCGCTTACACTTCAAATATCCGTCGTGCTCGTCACGCTCATACTGTAACTGGTCTTCCAGATGCATACTCACGCGGACGTATCATCGGTGTTTACGCACGTCTTGCTCTTTACGGTGCAGACTACTTGATGCAAGAAAAAGTAAACGACTGGAATGCAATTGAAGAAATCGATGAAGAAACAATCCGTCTTCGTGAAGAAATCAACCTTCAATACCAAGCATTGCAACAAGTTGTTCGCTTGGGTGACCTTTACGGTGTTGACGTTCGCAAACCAGCGATGAACACTAAAGAAGCTATCCAATGGGTTAACATTGCCTTCATGGCTGTCTGCCGTGTGATCAACGGTGCTGCTACATCTCTTGGACGTGTGCCAATCGTATTGGATATCTTTGCAGAACGTGACCTTGCTCGTGGTACATTTACTGAATCAGAAATCCAAGAATTCGTTGATGATTTCGTTATGAAACTTCGTACAGTTAAATTTGCTCGTACAAAAGCTTATGACCAATTGTACTCAGGTGACCCAACATTCATCACAACTTCTATGGCTGGTATGGGTAATGACGGTCGTCACCGTGTTACTAAGATGGACTACCGTTTCTTGAACACTCTTGACAATATCGGTAACTCTCCAGAACCAAACTTGACAGTTCTTTGGACTGACAAATTGCCATACAACTTCCGTCGCTACTGTATGCACATGAGCCACAAACACTCTTCTATCCAATACGAAGGTGTAACAACAATGGCTAAAGACGGATATGGTGAAATGAGTTGTATCTCATGCTGTGTGTCACCACTTGACCCAGAAAATGAAGAACAACGCCACAACATCCAGTACTTCGGTGCGCGTGTAAACGTATTGAAAGCCCTTCTTACTGGTTTGAACGGTGGTTACGATGATGTTCACAAAGACTACAAAGTATTTGACATCGAACCAATCCGTGATGAAGTTCTTGAATTCGAATCAGTTAAAGCTAACTTTGAAAAATCTCTTGACTGGTTGACTGACACTTACGTAGATGCTTTGAACATCATCCACTACATGACTGATAAGTACAACTACGAAGCTGTTCAAATGGCCTTCTTACCAACTAAACAACGCGCTAACATGGGATTCGGTATCTGTGGATTTGCGAACACTGTTGATACATTGTCAGCTATCAAATACGCTACAGTTAAACCAATCCGTGATGAAAATGGCTACATCTACGATTACGAAACAATCGGTGAATACCCACGTTGGGGTGAAGATGACCCACGTTCAAACGAATTGGCAGAATGGTTGATCGAAGCTTACACAACTCGTCTACGTAGCCACAAACTTTACAAAGACGCAGAAGCTACTGTATCACTTTTGACAATCACATCTAACGTTGCTTACTCTAAACAAACTGGTAACTCACCAGTCCACAAAGGTGTATACCTCAACGAAGATGGTTCTGTGAACTTGTCTAAACTTGAATTCTTCTCACCAGGTGCTAACCCATCTAACAAAGCTAAAGGTGGCTGGTTGCAAAACTTGAACTCACTTTCTAGCCTTGACTTTAGTTATGCGGCTGATGGTATCTCATTGACTACACAAGTTTCACCTCGTGCTCTTGGTAAGACTCGTGACGAACAAGTTGATAACTTGGTAACAATCCTTGATGGTTACTTCGAAAACGGTGGACAACACGTTAACTTGAACGTTATGGACTTGAATGATGTTTACGAAAAGATCATGTCAGGTGAAGATGTTATCGTACGTATCTCTGGATACTGTGTAAACACTAAATACCTCACTCCAGAACAAAAAACTGAATTGACACAACGTGTCTTCCACGAAGTTCTTTCAATGGATGATGCATTGGATGCATTGAGCTAATCAAGTTCTTGAATAATGAAAAGGAATCCTCGGTCGGTCGACTGAGGGTTTTTGGGGCTCTTAAATTCTTTAATACTCAATAAAAATCAAAGAGCAAACTAGGAAGCTAGCCGCAGGTTGCTCAAAACACTGTTTTGAGGTTGCAGATAGAGCTGACGCGGTTTGAAGAGATTTTCGAAGAGTATAAGTCATTCTCTGAAGTGTCTCACTTGGTTTAAAAAGAGTTGGTTGAGTTGAGGAAGTAGTCTGAAATAAAAACACCACACTTTGTATGGAACAAGGTGTGGTTGTATTTTATCTCTTAGACCAAGTTCTCTTCATAAAGAGAAGTAGGATTGGGTAAATCTCTAATCGACCTGCAATCATTGCAAAGGAGAGGAGAATTTTTGAGATGGGACTAAAGATTGAGAAACTAGATGTCGTTCCTAGAATAGGTCCGATGTTATTGAAACAGCTAAAGACAGCGCTGGTCACAACTAGAAAATCATTGCTATCTAGGCTGACAATAAAGATAAGCGCTAGCAAAATCATAGCATAGATGACAAAGTACTTGAGAATCTTATGCTGGGTATCTTTGTCAATCACAGTTTTATTAACATGTAGGGTCAAAACACGGTGGGGTGATAGAATTGACAAAATCTGGTTTTTAGCAATTTTTGAAAGGATGAGGCCTCGAATAACCTTGAGTCCACCTGCGGTTGAACCAGCAGAACCACCGATTCCCATGAGGAAGAGGAGGATAAACTGGGAGAAGAGGGGCCAGTTGGTAATATCTCCGTAGCCAAAACCAGTTGTTGTAATGATGTTGGAAACTTGGAAGAAGGCCATTTCAAAGCTCTTGGAAAATCCTGGGTAGAGATAGAGGGTATTAAGGCTAATCAATCCTGTAGAAACCAGCACGATGACCAAGTAAGCACGAAGTTCTTCGTCACCAAAGAAGGCTTTGACGCGACGGAGCATGAGGTAGTAGTAGAGATTGAAATTTACCCCAAAAACCAAAACTCCTATACTAACCAGATAGGTAATCAGTGAGCTACCATAGTGGGCAATTCCATCGTTATAGACGGTAAAGCCTCCTGTACCTGCTGTACCCATAGCAATGACAAAACTATCAAATAGGGGCATGCCAGCCAGATAATAGATGATGACAAAGAGGGAGAAGAGAGCTAGATAAAGGAGATAGAGAATCTGGGCAGTGTTTTTTAGTTTGGATACAACCTTGCCAAAGACAGGACCTGGAACCTCAGCCTTCATTACCTCTAGGTGGCTATTCTTGGCATTATCCATAATAGCAAGTGCAAAAACAAGTACTCCCATCCCTCCAATCAAGTGGGTAAAACTTCTCCAAAATAGGAGGGAACGGCTGAGGAACGAAACGTCGTTTAGAATAGTTGCTCCAGTAGTTGTAAAGCCAGAACTAATCTCAAAAAAGGCATCAATAATGCTGGGAATTTGCCCTGCAAAGACAAAGGGGAGACCGCCAAAGAAAGACCAGAGGATCCAACAGAGGGCAACAATCAAGATTCCCTCCTTGGCATAAATCCGTTGATTTTTTGGCTTTTGTAAAATTCCTGAACCGCCTAGTAATACGAGAATGCCAATCGTTGTAAAGAGGGCTGTAAAGACTTGGCTTGATTCACGGTAATAGATAGCAACAGCCACAGGAACCAAAAGAAGAATAGCTTCAATCAAAAGCAACTTTGAAAGGAGGTAACGAATCATACTTTTATTCATCTCTTACCTCGCGATTAAGTCATAAATCTTAGTGATGTTTGGCAATAGGGTCGTTACTAAGAGCTTATCTCCGACTTCCAGCATCTCCTCTCCAGTAGGGAAAATAGTCTTGCCTTTTCGAATGATGGCTGCAATAAGAACCCCTTTTTTCAATTTCAGTTGAGAAAGAGGTTTGGCAGTCATTTTATTGGCTTCCTTGATATGGAATTGCAGGGTTTCGATTTGGCCATTGGCTAGATGGTGCATGGCTTGAAGGTCTGAATACTGGGCATTAACCCGACCACGAATAAAGTGCATAATCGTATCTACAGCAATGCTTTTAGGTGTGATGATACTTGAAAAATCAGGCGCATTGATAATCTCGAGGAGACTAGTACGATTGACCTTGGTGATATTTTTTTGTACACCTACGCTGTCAAGGAACATAGAGGTAATCAGATTTTCCTCATCGACACCTGTTAGAGTCGCAACGGCATCATAGTTTTGAGCACTTTCTTCCAGCAGGATATCTTTTGCAGTACCATCTCCTTGGACAATATAGAGATTTGGAAATTTCTCGCTAAAGAAGCTGGCGATTTCGGGATTGATTTCAATGACCTTAGTATCGATACGACTATCTTTGAGGATACCTAGTAGATAATAGGCAATTCTACCTGCACCGACGATGAGAAGGCTCTTCACGGCGCGAGATTTGAAATAATTATGGAAGAGCATCATATCAACACGGTTACCAGTGACAAAGATTCTATCTTTATTCTGTACCGTCATGTCGCCACTTGGGATGATAATTTGATGATTCCTCTCTATCGCACAGACAATAACATTGCCAAATTTTTTCCGAAAATCAGAAATGGGCATTTGGCAAAGACCGCTGGATGATTTAACAGTGAATTCCATCAAGCTGACTCGTCCTCCAAAGAAACGTTCGACAGAGAGGGCGTTTGGGAAGTCAATGATATTTGCGATAGCGCGGGCAGCCAAAAGTTCAGGGTTGACGATAAGAGAAAAACCGAGAATATTCTTTTCTTTGAAATAAGAGTTAGAGTATTCAGGATTCCGCACCCGAACAATGGTTTCTTTAGCTCCCATTTTCTTGGCTAGAACAGCTGCAATCATGTTCACTTCATCGTACTCAGTCAGGGCGATAAAGATATCACAATCCTGGACACTGGCTTGTTCAAGGATGGTGAAATCGGCCCCGTTACCAAGAATCCCCATGATATCAAATCGATTAACAATATGATTGAGAACGGCTTCGTCTTGCTCAATCAGCAAAACATCATGCTTTTCTGCAACCAAGGAGCGACAGAGGGCAGAACCAACTTTTCCCCCTCCGACAAGGATAATTTTCATAATAAAACCTACTTTTTCATGATGTAACTATCATACCTTTTTTCAAGAAAAAATGCACCTACTAGCTAATAACAAGAGCTTTTAATGGAATTTTGTTATAAGGTAAAACTATACCCCAACCAATTGAAATAGCTATTAGCGACTTCCCCTGAAATATGGTATGATAAAGGGTATACAAGGAGACAAAATGAATAATAATTTACTGGTATTACAATCAGACTTTGGTCTGGTTGATGGTGCGGTATCGGCTATGATTGGAGTGGCTTTAGAAGAGTCTCCAACCTTGAAAATCCATCACTTAACGCACGATATCACGCCTTATAATATTTTTGAGGGGAGCTATCGTCTCTTTCAGACGGTGGATTACTGGCCTGAGGGAACGACATTTGTATCGGTAGTCGATCCAGGTGTCGGCTCGAAACGTAAGAGTGTAGTTGCTAAGACTGCAAAAAATCAATACATTGTCACGCCAGACAATGGAACTCTTTCCTTTATCAAGAAACACGTTGGCGTTGTAGCTATTCGTGAAATTTCTGAAGTAGCCAATAGACGTCAAAATACAGAGCATTCTTATACCTTCCACGGCCGTGATGTTTATGCCTATACTGGTGCTAAACTGGCTAGCGGTCACATTACTTTTGAGGAAGTAGGGCCTGAGCTCAGTGTGGATCAGATTGTGGAGCTTCCAGTCGTAGAGACCATCATTGAAGACCATTTGGTGAAGGGAGCCATTGATATTCTGGATGTGCGTTTTGGTTCGCTTTGGACCTCTATCACACGAGAAGAATTTTACAAGTTGGAACCAGAATTCGGTGATCGTTTTGAAGTGACCATCTATCATGCAGATATGCTAGTCTATCAAAATCAGGTTGTCTATGGCAAATCATTTGCAGATGTGAGAATTGGGCAACCAATCCTTTACATCAACTCTCTCTATCGTTTAGGTCTGGCTATCAACCAAGGTTCTTTTGCCAAGGCTTATAATGTAGGTGTCGATTCATCTTGGACCATTGAAATAAAGAAAATAGAATTATAAAATAGGAGAATATAGATGAAAAATCAATCAATTAAACAAGTTGTTGCTATCGGTGTTGGAGCTGCGCTCTTTGTTGTTATCGGGATGATTAGCATTCCGACCCCTGTTCCAAATACAAGCATTCAGCTTCAGTATGCGGTACAGAGCCTCTTGTCTATCATTTTTGGCCCTCTAGTGGGATTACTTGTTGGTTTAATTGGGCATGCAGTGAAGGACTCTCTTGCTGGCTACGGTCTTTGGTGGACTTGGATTATTGCTAGCGGTCTCTTTGGTCTAGCTGTAGGACTCTTTAGAAAATATATTCGAGTAACACAAGGCGTTTTTGAGTTAAAGGATATTGTCTTCTTTAACCTCATTCAGATTGTTGCAAATGCTCTTGTTTGGGGTGTTTTGGCACCACTTGGAGATGTTGTGATTTATCAAGAAGCGGCAGAAAAAGTATTTGCCCAAGGGATTGTTGCAGGTATTGCAAACGCGGTGACTATTGCTATCGCAGGAACTCTTCTTTTGATAGCTTATTCACGTACGCAGACTCGTTCAGGAAGTTTGAAAAAGGATTAACATGAGGGAAAAGGCTGGGCAACCAGTCTTTTTCGATGTTTATAGATTAGTTAGGCAAGTAAGCTAAGATAGGAAGCTTTTTGGTGCTAAGTTTTTAAGAGAAGAGTCTGCAAGAAGGAGTAGATTTATGATAAAATAGAAGTCTAATACTCTGCGAAAATCTCTTCAAACCGCGTCAGCTCTATCTGCAACCTCAAAACAGTGTTTTGAGCAACCTACGGCTAGCTTCCTGGTTTGCTCTTTGATTTTCATTGAGTAGAAGAAGCGAATGAAGAGAGTAAGATGAAAGAAGCTATAATTGAGTGGAAGGATTTCTCTTTCCAGTATGAAACGCAACAAGAACCGACCTTGCAAGGGGTGGACTTGACCATTTATAAGGGAGAGAAAGTCTTAATTGTTGGACCATCTGGGTCAGGTAAGTCTACCTTGGGTCAATGTTTGAATGGGATTATTCCCAATATTTACAAGGGTCAGACGTCTGGAGAATTTTTGATCAAGGGCCAAGTAGCCTTTGATATGAGTATCTATGATAAATCTCATCTAGTCAGCACGGTTTTGCAGGATACAGATGGGCAGTTTATCGGCTTGTCCGTGGCAGAGGATTTGGCTTTTGCTCTGGAAAATGATGTGACAGCTCTAGAAGAGATGAAAGGTCGTGTTCATAAATGGGCTGAAAAGCTAGACCTTCTTTCTTTACTGAATCAGCGCCCTCAGGATTTGTCAGGTGGACAAAAGCAGCGAGTTAGTCTAGCTGGTGTTTTGATTGATGAGAGTCCGATTCTCTTGTTTGATGAGCCACTCGCCAATCTAGATCCCAAGTCAGGTCAGGACATTATCGAATTGATTGACCAGATTCATAAGGAAGAGGGGACGACGACCCTTATTATTGAGCACCGTTTGGAGGATGTTCTGCATCGGCCTGTGGATCGGATTGTCTTGATAAACGATGGTCGTATCCTCTTTAATGGGAGCCCTGACCAGCTACTGGCGACTGATTTATTGACCCAAAATGGAATCCGAGAACCTCTTTATCTTACCACTCTCCGTCAATTAGGTGTGGATTTAGTCAAGGAAGAACAGTTAGCAAATCTGGATAACTTGTCTATCTCAAAAGGCCAGGTTCAGTTACAGATGGAATTGGCAAAAGAAACCCCAGATTTACAGTCACTCTTTAGATTAGAGGATGTGTCTTTTTCTTATGGTGATAGACCGATTTTAAAATCTCTTCATTTAAATATTAAAAAGGGTGAGAAGATTGCTATTGTCGGGAAAAATGGAGCAGGGAAATCAACCCTAGCCAAGGCCTTAAGTAGCTTTATTCAGACGGAAGGTCGCTATCTTTGGGAAGGACAGGATATAAAAGGAGATTCTGTTGCAGAGCGGGCGGAACGAGTAGGCTATGTGCTGCAAAATCCCAATCAAATGATTTCAACAAACATGATTTTTGATGAGGTGGCTCTAGGACTTCGTTTGCGAGGTGTGGATGAGCAGGAAATTGAAACGAGAGTCTATGAAACTTTGAAAATCTGTGGTCTCTATGAATTTCGTAATTGGCCCATTTCTGCCCTGTCATTTGGGCAGAAAAAGCGTGTCACCATTGCATCGATTTTGGTTTTAGGAGCTGAAATTATCCTCTTAGATGAACCGACTGCAGGTCAAGACCAGAAGAACTATACTGAGATTATGGAATTTCTCGAAGAACTGCATCAAAAAGGGCATACCATTGTCATGATTACCCATGATATGCAATTGATGATGGATTATTCAGACCGAGCTCTTGTCATGGTGGATGGGAAATTGATTGCCGATACTGATCCAGCTAGTCTTTTGAGCAATCCTGAGCTGTTAGTAAAAGCCAATCTAAAAGAAACTTCGATCTTCAACTTGGCCAAGAAACTAGATGTAGACCCACTTGCTTTAACGGCATTTTACAAAGAAAGGAGAGAAGGATGCAAGCTAAATTAATTGGTTACCAGCATAGAGATACTGTGATTCATCGCTTGTCAGGAGCTGGAAAACTTCTCTTTTTCATCCTTGTGTCATTGGCGGCCATGATTAGCTATGATACCAGACTGCTTGTTCTGATTGCCATCTTTTCGGTCTTTCTCCTCTATTTGTCAGAAATCCGTTTTAAAGATGTTTCCTTTGTAGCCGTTTTTGCGACGGTATTTGCCGTTTTAAACGTCTTGATGGTCTATCTCTTTTCTCCCGAGTATGGGGTTGGACTTTACGGAGAGAGAAGTGTGATTTGGCAGGGAATCGGTGCCTACACTCTGACCAGTCAAGAGCTCTTTTATCTGCTAAATCTGGCCATTAAGTACCTTTGCACCATTCCTCTGGCTATTATCTTTTTGATGACAACCCACCCTAGTCAGTTTGCTTCCAGTTTATATCAAATCGGTGTGCCTTACAAGATTGCCTATTCAGTCAGCCTGACCTTGCGCTATATTCCAGATTTGCAGGAAGAATTCTTTACTATCAAGATGTCTCAGGAGGCGCGTGGGATGGAATTATCCAAGAAAGCTTCTCTTATGCAACGAATCAAAGGCAATCTGCTCATTATTACTCCCTTGATTTTTAGCTCGCTAGAACGCATTGATACCATCGCGACCGCTATGGAGCTTCGCCGCTTTGGGAAAGAGAAAAAACGCACTTGGTATAGTTACCAGGCCTTGAAAAAAGGTGATTATCTTACCTTGCTCTTGGCAGCTGTGTTTTTAGTAGCTAGTTTACTACTTATCTTGCAGAATCAGGGACGATTTTACAATCCTTGGAAATAATATTGTCAAAGTTTTCATTAGAGAAGTAAAGAGAAATTATTCTATAACTTTTTATTGATAGATTGTATGAGAAATAAAGTTAATAATTGTATGCTTGAAACTTTTTGATAAAATATGAATTAGTGTGTACACTTTATAGTAGAATTTACACTACAAAATCAAAGTTATTCAAATATAATCATTTTTAACTAAGTTCAGTGTCACAATGTAGAGACGATATAAAATAGTAAAAGTATTTAATTTAAATCGTGTTAATTTCAATTTGTATAAACATGGGAAAATATTGAATGTAGATAATGATGGGAGATGATTTACAATGATCAGTTTAGAGCTGTTGTCTGAAGAAAATAGTTTAGACGTCTATTTTTTTGAAAAAGAGAATCAAGAGTATTTTGAGCGGAATTTGCCTCCTAGACCAGCTAACTATTTTGATTTAGAAGGTTTTAAAGAAATTACGAGGGAATTGTTAAGGGAACAAGAGAATCATGATGTCTACATGCATCTTATTAGAGATGCACAAGGAGTTATGGTCGGAAGAATCAATTTAAGTGTTTTAGAGAATAATCGAAAAACAGCAGAGCTTGGGTATAGGATTGGGGAAAATGTTAGCAATTTAGGTTATGCCAGCGAAGCGGTTAAACTCGTTTTAGAAAAATCCTTCACGACTTATGGTTTCAATAGAATCATTGCAGGAACGGCAACAGGTAATCTAGCCTCTCAGAGGGTGCTTTTAAAAAATGGCTTCACCTTTAGTAGGGTTATAGAAAATGACTTACAAATTCATAATGAGTGGGTTCATACAGCAGTATTTGAGATAACGAAGTCATAATATCATCATTCCCAGTCCACAGATAGGTATAAAAGAGTAAGCAATTTTTGCAGATATTTAAGAATTTTCTCCTAGAAATCCTTGGAAGTAGCTTGAAAAAATTGAAAAAATCAAGTCGTTTCTATTGACAATGATTCTGAAAGTGTTATACTAAGAAAGTAGTTTCGCTGATTTACTTCAAACCTGTTGTGAGGTAAGTTAACGATGCCTTAACCACGCTGTTTGCTGAGCTTGACTCCGGGCAGTGTGGCTATTTTTTTGCAATGGTGAAAGGAAGCAAGTCATGACAAATCACATTGTATTATTTGAACCTCAAATTCCACAAAATACAGGCAATATCGCGCGTACTTGCGCTGCAACCAATTCTCCCCTCCACATCATCAAGCCTATGGGCTTTCCTATTGATGACCGCAAGATGAAGAGAGCTGGATTGGATTATTGGGATAAGCTAGAGATTTATTTTTACGATAGTTTGGAAGATTTTATGTCTCAGATGAAGGGTAAACTCTATCTGATTTCGAAATTTGCTGAAAAAGTCTATTCTGAGGTAGATTTATCGACTGACGAAGACCATTATTTTCTCTTTGGACGTGAAGACAAGGGCTTGCCTGAGGACTTTATGCGAGAACATCCTGAGAAAGCTCTCCGTATTCCTATGAATGATGAACATGTCCGCAGTCTCAATGTGTCTAATACCGTCTGTATGATTGTCTATGAGGCTCTTCGCCAGCAGAACTTTGCAGGTCTTGAGCTTGTTCATACCTATGAAGTGGATAAATTGAAATAAAAAATGAAAATGAAAGTGAACAAAATGCTTGCGCTTGCAAGCGTTTTTTGTTATGATAAAAGAGTCTTCAGGGCAGGGTGTGATTCCCGACCGGCGGTGACTTTAACTAGGAAATGATCTTTTCCTTTTATACTTTGTTGACAAGCTTTGCCTAACCAGAAGTTATGCCTACAGCTTGTCGCCTAGTCTAAAAGAAAAATCTCTATTTCCTTCTCTTTAAAGAAGTCCGCGAGCGCAAGCTGATGTGGTGAGATTCCACAACCGACAGTATAGTCTGGATGGGAGAAGACGAAAGAATAGCTTTGTCTGTTCTGATAGATTTATAGCCAAATTGTAACCGCTTGCTTTAATTTTCTTTAATAGAGTAAGAGGGAAGATTTGGGATATAAAAAGTGAGAATAGATAGAGGAATCCTTTCTAACTTCTTCTGATTTTATAGAAAATTGGAGGAACCTGTTATGACAAACACACGTCGACTTTCGACCATTGCGATTTTATCAGCCATCTCATTTGTGCTGATGTACTTTGACTTTCCGCTTCTACCAGCGGCGTCCTTCCTCAAGATCGAATTTAGTATCTTGCCAGTCCTTGTAGGTCTGGTGGTCATGGATTTGCCTGCTGCTCTAGGAATTCTCTTGCTTCGCTCACTCTTGAAATTGCTTCTTAATAGTCAAGGAGTGAATACTTACATTGGTTTGCCAATGAATATCGTAGCTTTGGGAGTTTTTGTCATCGTATTTGCTTTGATTTGGAAAAAGGAACGGACAACCCTTCGTTTCCTACTAGGCTCTCTAGCTGGGACTATTGGTTTAACCGTGGCTATGTTGGTTCTCAACTATGTTTACGCTGTTCCTTTGTACGCTAAGTTTGCTAACTTTGATATTGGAAAAATTTTGGGACTTTCCAACTACCTAATGACCATGGTATTACCTTTTAATTTGATTGAGGGTGTAATCTTTGCCGTTTCATTCTGGTTGTTGTATGTCCTTTTGAAACCAACCTTAAAACATTATGAAAGATAAACAAATATTTTTAATGAAGGGCAGTTTTGCCCTTTTACTTTTCGTTATTCTTGGCTATATGGTCAAATTTTACCCTGAAACGCTGGTCGGTTTTGACCAACCGATTCAGACGGCTGTTCGAGGAGACTTGCCAGATTACTTGACGATTCTTTTCAGAGGTATCACACGCCTGATTGATATTCCAGTGATTATCACTTGGGTTGTCATTACATCCTTTGTCTTTTATCGTAAGCGGTGGAAGATTGAAAGCCTACTTATGCTGGGAAATTTGGCTTTGGCTGGTCTTTTAATCGTGACCTTTAAAAATATCTACCAGCGCCCACGACCAGCTATTTTACACTTGGTTGAGGAGAAGGGATTTTCCTTTCCAAGCGGCCATTCTCTAGCAGTGACGCTGATGGTAGGAACTTTGATTGTGATTCTCAGTCAACGGATGAAAAATCCAGTCTGGAGAAAAATCGTGCAAATCGTCCTTGGCCTCTACCTAGTCAGTGTGTTGGTATCAAGGGTCTATCTGGGAGTTCATTATCCATCAGATGTCCTTGCCAGTCTCTGTGTGGGCTTGGGAGTCTTGTTTATCGAGTTTCCCTTCTATGACAAGCTCCGCTTCCAATGGCGATTTAAAGGCAAGCAGAAGTGATGGAAAAGATAAAAAATTGTACAAATAGAACCATATGAAATATATACTTGAAACATGTTTTGGAATTTGATATATTTTAATAAATAAAGCAAGGAGGAAGAAAGTGTGGGTATGTTATTAGCGACACGCTTAAAAAATAAAAGAAAGGAATTAAAATTATCTCAAAAAGAATTAGCTGAGGGGATTTGTGAGCAAGGGCAGATTAGCCGTATGGAGCAAGGTAAATACTCACCTGGGTCAGAATTACTCTTTCAACTATCTAAGCGCTTGAAGGTGAGCATGGATTATTTCTTTGAAGATACTGAGGTTTCTAGTTTAGAAAATATTGATAAGTTTAAAGAACTATCTAAGAAATTTTTAGATGAGAGGGAATATGAATCTCTCCATTATATCTATGAACTGGAAAAATCTAAACGTGCTCGTCTATCTGCTAAAGACCAGATTTATTTGGACTGGATTGATACATTAGTTCAATTCCGTTATCTAAATCATCAAACAGAGGCAGTTGCGAAACTGGAAAAAATATTGTTATCTCTGAAAAAATCTGATTTTTACTATCTACAACTGGGAAATACCTTGGCTAATTTTTATTTTGATATGGGGCAGGAAGACACATATCAGGAACTCTATCAACTTTTAAAAGAGAACCTCCAGTCACTATCTGTTCATCATTTGGAACAGTTAGAATTGATGATTAAATTCCGATATAACTATTGTAGATATTTGTGGTTGAATGAACGAACATCTGAAGCTATAGAAGAAATTACAGAAACAATAGCTATTTGTAAAAGGTATAATAGTAGTTATCGATTAGCAGATTTGTATTGTTTATTGGGAAATATAAGCGTTGGATTTGCTGAAAGGGATAGGATACTAGGTTTTTATCAAGTATCTTATCAGCTTTACAAGCACGAAGAGAAGCAGAGAATGATGCTAGAAATTGAGAAGGAAATGAAATTATTGGAAAGTGAAGATTAAGAAAAAGATTTGTATTTTTAGATAACTTAAATTCATATTTCAAAAAAAATAATAAAACACCATAAAAATTATTGACAAAGTAAAATTGATGTGTTAAAATATCATTAATAGTTTTTGATTTTGGTATTGGAACTTTGGGGATATATTGGGCGTTGTTAGGATTTCAATTTCCTTTTGAGCTGAAGAAGGAGGCAATCCAATGAATACTTTTCTGACCAATAAAAATTATCGGATGTTGCTTATTAATCAATGGGTTTCGTCATTTGGTGATACGCTGTTTTATATTTCCTTTATTTCTTATGTATCTGGCTATCAATTTGCTTCATTAGCTGTTCTTTGTATAACAGTTTCGGAGACTTTGCCGCAGATTTCTCAGTTGTTCACAGGCGTTATTGCCGATTTTCAAAAAAATCGTGTTGCAAAATATATTGCTATATTGGCAAGTAAGTTTCTGCTTTATACTCTATTGACACTGTTTGTAACGGATAAGAACTTTTCTATGGGGATGGTTTTTCTTATTTGTGGCATCAATCTTTTATCAGATACCATGAGTTATTTTGCAGGTGCTATGATTTCTCCTTTGTATGTGAGGATTATAGGAGATGATATGACAGATGCTATGGGGTTTAGACAGGCAACTGCTGGTGTAGTTAATATTCTTAGCAACCTTACAGGTGGAGTTTTGATTGGGGTCATCAGTCTTCAGATGTTTGTGGGTTTGAATGCTTTGACCTTTCTTTTTGCACTGTTGGGTGTGGTGTTTATTCGTACTTCTTTGAGAGATATTGAGGGACAGATGGAGGTTAGTAAAAGATTAACCGCAAAATCTTTTGGAGAGCATTTCCTCTATTCTATGAAGATATTGGCAAGTTTTCCAGCCATCATCAAATTAATATTCATTGCAGCTATGAACCAAGTGATTTTAAGCATTATTACCCCTTTAACGACTTTGATGTTAATCCATCATCCATTTATCTTCTTTGATACTGGGAAATCCATTGCAGTATTGTCAGTGGTTACTTTTTCAGGAACGATTGTGGGAAGTTTTTTGAGTGGAGGTATCCTAAAAAATATTCCCATAAAAATGATTGTCTACTTTGAAGAAATTATGCATCTCTGTATTCTCTTTTCTTGGTTGACTAATCATTTCCTTCTTTTATTGGTGGTTGTCTTCTTATGCGCAGTTGCGGTAGGAATGATGGGGCCTCGGATTTTCAACCTTGTATTCTCGATGGTTCCAGAAGAAGTCATGGGAACCATCCAGTCAGTGCTTGGAGTATTCAATGTTGTTGTACCAGGAATTCTTAGCATGCTCATCGTTGCCTTAGCGAGTGCTACAAACCTAAAAATCACAGTGCTTCCACTTTTTATTTTTGTATTGACTGCCTTAGCAATTGTGAAAGCAATGAAAATAGAGTAATAGTAGTATGAACTACTGTCTCTTTTTGGGTGGGAGTTCACTATCCATCAGACGTCCTTGCCAGTCTCTGTGTGGGCTTGGGAGTCTTGTTTATCGAATTTCCCTTCTATGACAAGCTCCGCTTCCAATGGCGATTTAAAGGCAAGCAGAAGTGAGTATTGAATTTGCTTGAGGAGAAAGAAATGAAAGTCAACATAAAAGATCTTCATCCAACTCAACTATACTTATCAGAAAAGAAACTAGAAGGTATTCAGAGGCTTTACCAGTCGGCAGAAACAATCCAAGTCGATCCAATCAGTATTCTTGCGTTCGGAGATTGCTTGTTGATTACAGATGGGCATCACAGGGCTTATCAGGCTTTATTGGCAGGTCGGGATACGATTTCTGCTGAGTGGGATAGAGACGGTGGTTATGAACTATATCATCTCTATGCGCAAGTCTGCGAAGAAAGAAAAATTTACTCTGTTCTGGATTTAAAAAATCATATCTTACCTCAAGATGAGTATGAAGCAAAATGGTATAACTGGTGTGAGGGTTTTAATCAAGCAGCAACTCTCTTATTGAAAAGGAAAGAAGATGAAACAGACCCTACAAATAGATCATGCACTGCGTCTTGTTCCTTATTATAAGGTCAATCATTGTGAGGAAGCTTTTGCTTGGTATCAGGATGTGAACTTGGTTTACCTCGTAGATGGTGTGAAGAGACCTTACAGTCCAGCGACCTTGGAAGCTATGTATTCCTATTTGGATCAGCATGGTGAGCTTTTTTGGATTGAAGTCAAGGAGAAGGGAGAATGGTTTCCAATTGGGGATGTTACACTATCTCAGGATAATCTCCCCATTGTGATTGGGAATCCCGCTTACCAACATCGAGGACTTGGGAAAAAGGTTCTAAGTACTTTGATTGAATTGGCTCGAGTAAAAGGGTGGAAAGAATTGAAAGTCAAGGAAATCTATACCTACAATCATGCTTCTAGGAGGTGTTTCAAGTCGCTTGGATTTGTGGAAGATGGAGCAACAGAAAAAGGAACGAGTTTTATATTGAAATTAGTCTAATCTAACTTGTTTTTTAACTCAAAATCTGATAAACTATGTAGTAACTGAATAGAAATCTGCAAGACTAGTAGCCCAAGGGAAGTATATCAGGGAGGAGAGCCGTGACTGCAAGCTCTCTATATGAAAGCTGGGTGAATTCACTTGCGCATGGATTTAGAAATGAAGGTCTGACTTGTCAGATGAAAACGGATGGTACCGCGTGTCAACGCTCCGAGTGGAGTTTTTGGCATGTGGTTTTCTTTTTATCTACGAGCGACTGATGGAGGAATTATGTCAACTATTGAAGAACAATTAAAAGCGCTTCGTGAAGAAACGCTGGCTAGCTTGAAGCAGATTACTGCTGAAAATGAAAAAGAGATGCAAGATTTGCGTGTCTCTGTCCTTGGTAAAAAGGGTTCGCTCACTGAAATCCTCAAAGGGATGAAAGATGTCTCTGCTGAGATGCGTCCAATCATTGGGAAACACGTCAATGAAGCTCGTGATGTCTTGACAGCAGCCTTTGAAGAAACAGCTAAGCTCTTGGAAGAAAAGAAAGTCGCAGCTCAACTGGCTAGCGAGAGTATCGATGTGACGCTTCCAGGTCGTCCAGTTGCGACTGGTCACCGTCATGTTTTGACACAAACCAGTGAAGAAATCGAAGATATCTTTATCGGTATGGGTTACCAAGTCGTGGATGGTTTTGAAGTGGAGCAAGACTACTATAACTTTGAACGTATGAACCTTCCAAAAGACCACCCAGCTCGTGATATGCAGGACACATTCTATATCACAGAAGAAATCTTACTCCGTACCCACACGTCTCCAGTTCAGGCGCGTGCCATGGACGCCCATGATTTTTCAAAAGGTCCTTTGAAGATGATTTCGCCAGGGCGTGTCTTCCGTCGTGACACAGACGATGCGACCCACAGTCACCAGTTCCACCAAATTGAAGGCTTGGTTGTAGGGAAGAACATTTCTATGGCAGACCTTCAAGGAACCCTTCAGTTGATTGTCCAAAAAATGTTCGGTGAAGAGCGTCAAATTCGTTTGCGTCCATCTTATTTCCCATTCACAGAGCCATCTGTTGAGGTGGATGTTTCTTGCTTCAAGTGTGGAGGAGACGGCTGTAACGTATGTAAGAAAACAGGTTGGATCGAAATTATGGGTGCCGGCATGGTTCACCCACGTGTTCTCGAAATGAGTGGTATCGATGCGACTGTTTACTCTGGATTTGCCTTTGGTCTTGGACAAGAGCGTGTAGCTATGCTCCGTTACGGAATCAACGATATCCGTGGCTTCTACCAAGGGGATGTCCGCTTCTCAGAACAGTTTAAATAAGATTGAAACCTGAAATACAGTCCTAGTCAGCTACTCTTGACGAGAAATGGTGAGGACTGACTCGAAGAAAAAGAAAGGAATTGAAAAGGTCTTACTTGGTGGGACCTTACAATTAGAATTATGCTTGTATCTTATAAATGGTTAAAAGAATTGGTGGACATTGATGTTCCATCACAAGAGTTGGCTGAAAAAATGTCAACTACAGGGATCGAGGTCGAAGGTGTCGAATCACCGGCTGCTGGTCTCTCAAAAATTGTCGTCGGTGAGGTCTTGTCTTGCGAAGATGTGCCAGAAACTCACCTCCATGTTTGTCAGGTTAACGTTGGCGAAGAAGAAACCCGTCAAATCGTTTGTGGTGCCCCAAATGTGCGTGCTGGCATCAAGGTTATGGTGGCTCTTCCAGGAGCTCGCATCGCTGACAACTACAAAATCAAAAAAGGAAAAATCCGTGGTTTCGAGTCACTTGGGATGATCTGTTCACTTGGTGAACTGGGAATTTCTGACTCAGTTGTACCAAAGGAGTTCGCAGATGGCATCCAAATCTTGCCTGAAGACGCCGTTCCAGGTGAGGAAGTCTTCTCATACCTAGACTTGGATGATGAAATCATCGAACTTTCTATCACACCAAACCGTGCAGATGCCCTTTCTATGCGTGGAGTGGCTCACGAAGTAGCAGCCATCTATGACAAGGCAGTCAACTTTAAAGAATTTACTCTTTCAGAAATTGACCAAGCTGCAGCAGATGCTCTTTCTGTGGGCATTGAGACAGACAAGGCGCCTTACTATGCAGCTCGTATCTTGGACAATGTGACTATCGCACCAAGTCCACAATGGTTGCAAAACCTTCTCATGAATGAAGGTATCCGTCCTATTAACAACGTGGTGGACGTGACCAACTACATCCTGCTCTACTTTGGTCAACCTATGCATGCCTTTGACTTGGATACCTTTGAAGGAACTGACATCCGTGTGCGTGAAGCGCGTGCTGGTGAAAAATTAGTGACCTTGGACGGTGAAGAGCGAGAACTTGCAGAAACTGACCTAGTTATCACTGTCGCAGACAAGCCAGTTGCCCTTGCAGGTGTTATGGGTGGAGAGGCTACAGAAATCTCTGAAAAATCTAGTCGGGTAGTTCTTGAAGCAGCTGTTTTCAATGGAAAATCAATCCGCAAGACTAGCGGACGTCTCAACCTTCGTTCTGAGTCATCTTCTCGCTTTGAAAAAGGGATTAATGTGGCAACTGTTAACGAAGCCCTTGATGCGGCGGCTAGCATGATTGCAGAACTTGCAGGTGCGACGGTGCGTAAAGGTATCGTTTCAGCGGGTGAGCTTGATACCTCTGATGTGGAAGTTTCTTCAACTCTTGCTGATGTTAACCGTGTCCTCGGAACTGATCTTTCTTATGCTGATGTAGAAGACGTCTTCCGTCGTCTTGGCTTTGGTCTTTCTGGAAATGCAGACAGCTTTACAGTCAGCGTACCACGTCGTCGTTGGGATATCACAATCGAAGCGGACCTCTTTGAAGAAATCGCTCGTATCTATGGATATGACCGCTTGCCAACCAGCCTTCCAAAAGACGATGGTACAGCTGGTGAATTGACTGCGACACAAAAACTCCGCCGTCAAGTTCGTACGATTGCTGAAGGAGCAGGTTTGACAGAAATCATCACCTATGCTCTAACAACTCCTGAAAAAGCAGTTGAGTTCACAGCTCAACCAAGTACCCTTACGGAACTTATGTGGCCAATGACAGTGGACCGTTCTGTCCTCCGTCAAAATATGATCTCAGGTATTCTTGATACTGTTGCCTATAACGTGGCTCGTAAGAATAAAAATTTGGCCCTTTACGAGATCGGAAAAGTCTTTGAACAAACTGGCAATCCAAAAGAAGAACTTCCAAATGAGATTAATAGCTTTGCCTTTGCCTTGACAGGCTTGGTTGCTGAAAAAGATTTCCAAACAGCAGCAGTTCCAGTTGATTTCTTCTATGCTAAGGGAATCCTTGAAGCCCTATTTACTCGCTTGGGACTAGAAGTGACCTATACAGCTACAGCTGAAATTGCTAGCCTTCATCCAGGTCGTACCGCTATGATTTCACTCGGTGACCAAGTTCTTGGTTTCCTTGGCCAAGTGCATCCAGTCACTGCTAAGGCCTACGATATTCCAGAAACGTATGTAGCTGAGCTCAACCTTTCAGCCATCGAAGCTGCCCTTCAGCCAGCGGCTCCATTTGTGGAAATTACTAAATTCCCAGCAGTCAGCCGTGACGTTGCCCTTCTTCTCAAAGCAGAAGTGACTCACCAAGAAGTTGTGGATGCTATCCAAGCTGCAGGCGTAAAACGTTTGACAGATATCAAACTCTTTGACGTCTTCTCAGGCGAAAAATTGGGACTTGGTATGAAGTCAATGGCTTATAGCTTGACCTTCCAAAATCCAGAAGATAGCTTAACAGACGAAGAAGTCGCACGCTACATGGAAAAAATCCAAGCATCACTTGAAGAAAAAGTCAATGCAGAAGTGCGTTAAGTTATTAGAGTTTGAAATAAAAATTTAGACTTAAACATAAAAAACGAATAAAACTAGTTTTCTGGAGAGTCAGAATTTTGTTTTATTCGTTTTTTTGATTGCTTTAAATAAGGTCAGTTTCCCTTTGATGTATGACAATTATAAATAAAGATCAGTTGATAGCAGATTGAATCTAGAGTAGTATATCGCGATTGCTAAAACATTTCTAGAAATTAATTTGACTTCCCTAATCGATTTGTTCACCTTTTATTTCAATCTATTATATCTGAAATTTCAAAATACGGTTTTAAACTATCGGTTGAAGACTGTTAAGAATGAATAAAGTCAAACTACTTTTTCTTAGCATTTAATAATTTGAGTTCCTGCCCCTTAGTGATTGACATTCTTATTGTTACCCTCTCTATATATTAAATAGAGTCCAAGTAAAAAAGTCCAGTTTAAGATTGAAATGATTAACAAATTTCGAGATAAGATGTAAGGTTCGTACAATTCTCCTTCAGGTAAAAAAATAGATTGATAGGAAAGACATATAATTGCGAGTAGGAATGATAGTAATATGCAGAGTTTTCCTATTATATTGTTGCTCATATCTTTTATCTATAGATTAATCTATATTCTCCTCTAACTGGTCGTTTTACAGTATATGAATTTCTGCTAAATTCTCCACCGTCGTAAAATCTAGCAATTCTAGTTCCACTTTCGACTTCATATAAAACCCTAAATCCAACGTAAGCGCTTCTTCTTGGAGGGACATTTAATGTGTAACCGACACCACTAGATATAGAAGCCTGAGCTCCGATATTAATACCTTTTACATCTCCTGATATACTTGTACCAAAAGTTTTACTTTGATTTACGGATATACTAGCACCTGCTCTTCCTGTAGTCACTGTGTAGCTAACAGGTGTATAGTTAGACCATTCTTTTCGATACCGTACATTTGTTTTTTGATAAGTAAGTCCTCCATAGCTTCGACTTTGACCTATGGTTTCTGAATTAGTATTTGTTTCATCTGCATAAATTTCGTGTGTATTGAGCAATGATAGAGCTCCTATAACAGAGAAAAGAATGAGAGATTTTGCTAGCTTATTGGTATTATTCATTTTATTTTTCCTCCTTTATTTAGATATTCAATTTATGGAAGCCACGGCCAGAGTGGTTTACTAAATAACAAAACCAGAAGAGGTAAGATACTTGCTATTCTAGTTTTTGCGATGAAATGTAGGATTCTCATATGATATTCCTCCTTGTTTTTTATTTATAGATAGTATACAATAAAAAATGTAAGCGTTTTTGCATATGACAAGTTTTTTTGCGCCTGAAATTTTGGAGGTAAGTAGATGAGATGGGATTACTATAAGATTTTTAAAAAAATACGAGAAGATAAGCATTTATCTCAAACTCAGGTGGCAGGGCAAATGGTTAGTAGGCAGTCGGTTGCTGCATTTGAGAGCAATAAGGCGACGCCAAAATTTGAGAATATGGAATATCTCCTAAGACAAATGGATATGACTTTTGCAGAGTTTCAATATATTTGTGATTATTATCAACCTAATGAACGGATGAACATTATGATGAAATTACAAGAACTAACCACACTAATGACTAGGGAGCAAATTGAAGATCTTGTAATACAGTGTAGAAGTTACTTAAAAACATGTGATGATATACCTATTTTTAGGAGGATGCAATTATTACAATTATATTTACAGGATGATAAAGAAGTTAATAATCAACTTTTAGCTGAGCAAATTTGGAAAGAATTACAAAGTTACGAAGAGTGGTATCTAGGAGATTTAACCTTATTGGTAGGAATTTTACCTTATGTCTCTATGGAAAGTGTCTTAACTTTGACTGACCAGATATTGGCGACTTTAAAACGGTATGAATCATACGTTAACATTAAGGAAGCTAGATTTACCATTCTTTCTAATCTAGCAGTAACTTTCTTGTATAATGACTATAGAGAAAAATCATTGGAACTTATTAAACTTGCTTTAAAAACGGCTCAATTAACACATAGAAGTGATTATCTTGGTTTTTGCTGGGTTTATCAGGGAATACTTCAGAAAGACTACCGATTGGTAGATAAAGGATTACTCCTTCTTGAAATGACAGATGAACTGGTTTCTTATAAAAAATGTTGTCAAGAAATTATTCGCTTTTTTCCAGAAGTCTTAGAGGAAGAAAACTTTATGAGGAAAAAGGAGTTACTCAAATAACAATTCAGGATCAAAAATGGACAGTTGAGGAACAGAGAAGATAAATTGGAGTTTACCACTGTATAATGTACTCATAACCAAAAGTACTCCAAGATTTTTTACTAAAATGAGGATGATAAAAATGGATAGAAATCATTGTAAAGGATATCAAAAAGGAGTATAATGAGTGCAAGATATTTCGGAGGTGAAAGATGCTAGAAGTAAGAAGTCTAGAGAAGAGTTTTGGACCCAAGCAAGTTTTGTTTGGTATTGACTTTCAAGCGCGACCAGGTCGTATTTTGGGATTAGTCGGGAAAAACGGTGCTGGGAAGACAACAATTTTCCACAGTATTTTGAAGTTTTTAGAATATCAAGGAGAAATTAGTCTAGATGGTCAGAATATTCGTCAGGAAACCTACGCTCGGATTGGCTATCTGCCTGAAGAACGCAGTCTCATGCCTAAATTGACCGTTCTTGAGCAAGTTCGCTACTTGGCGACTCTAAAAGGCATGGATGCCAAGGAGGTCAAGGAAAAACTCCCTCAATGGATGAAGAGGTTGGAAGTGAAGGGGAAGCTGACAGATAAAATCAAGAGTCTGTCAAAAGGAAATCAGCAGAAGATTCAGCTCATCATTACTCTGATTCATGAGCCAGACTTGATTATCTTGGATGAGCCTTTCAGTGGATTGGACCCAGTCAATACAGAGTTGCTCAAGCAAGTCATTTTTCAAGAAAAAGAACGTGGGGCAACCATTATCTTTTCTGATCATGTCATGACCAACGTCGAGGAGCTTTGTGATGATATTCTGATGATTCGAGATGGCCGTGTAGTCTTGCATGGACCAGTTCAGGATGTTCGCAATCAATACGGGAAAACGCGTCTCTTTGTTTCAAGTGAACGAAGCAAGGAAGAATTGGAAAACCTTCCTCATGTCAAACAGGTGAGCTTGACCAAACAAGGTAGTTGGAAATTGATCTTAGAGGATGAGAGCGCTGGAAGGGAACTCTTCCCAATCTTGACTCAGGGGCAATACATCGCAACCTTTGACCAGCAAGCGCCAACAATCGATGAAATCTTTAAACTAGAATCAGGGGTGGAAGTATGAGCAATATGTGGGTTGTAATGAAAGAAACCTATCTTCGACATGTCAAATCGTGGAGTTTCTTCTTTATGGTGATTTCGCCGTTCCTCTTTTTAGCCTTATCTGTAGGAATTGGCTATCTCCAAGGGTCTTCTATGGCCAAGAATAGTAAGATAGCAGTAGTAACAACTGTGCCATCTGTGGAAGATGGGCTCAAGGGTACCAATGGTATCAACTTTGATTATAAGGATGAAGCCAGTGCCCAAGCTGCTATCAAAGATGAGAAAATCAAGGGTTACCTAACCATTGACCAAGAGGACAGCGTCCTCAAGGCCGTCTATCATGGTGAAACTTCTCTTGAAACAGGCATCAAGCTAGCAGTAACCAATAAGCTCAACGAACTGCAATACCAACTCAATCGTTCGGCAGCCAATTTGTCACAAGAACAGGAAAAACGCTTGGAACAAACAGTTAACTTTACGGAGAAAATTGATGAATCCAAGGAAAATAAAAAAATGATTCAAACCTTTGCGGCCGCAGGGCTTGGTTTATTCCTTTATATGATTTTGATTACCTATGCTAGTGTCACTGCTCAGGAAGTGGCTAGCGAGAAAGGAACCAAAATTATGGAGGTGGTCTTCTCTAGTATCCGAGCTAGTCATTATTTCTACGCTCGCATGCTAGCTCTGCTTCTTGTGATTTTGACCCATATTGGCATTTACGTCGTGGGTGGACTTGCTGCCATTCTTCTCTTTAAAGACCTACCAATCTTGGCACAATCTGGTATTTTAAACCATATAGGAGAGGCTTTCTCGCTCAACACCTTATTGTTTGTCTTGGTTAGCCTCTTTATGTACGTTGTTTTAGCAGCCTTCCTAGGTTCTATGGTTTCTCGTCCTGAGGACTCAGGAAAAGCCTTGTCGCCTTTGATGATTTTGATTATAGGTGGTTTTTTTGGAGTGACAGCTCTAGGTGCAGCTGGTGACAATCTCATCTTGAAGATTGGTTCATATATTCCCTTTATTTCGACTTTCTTCATGCCATTTAGAGCTATTAATGGCTATGCAAATGGGTTAGAAGCTTGGATTTCACTTGCTATTACGATTGCTTTTGCAGTAACTGCAACAGTCTTTATCGGACGCATGTATGCTAGTCTCGTTCTGCAAACAGATGATTTAGGTCCTTGGAAAACCTTTAAACGTGCCTTATCTTATAAATAGAAGAGCCTCGCGAAAGCGAGGTTTTTTAGAGATAAAAAGAGTGGAATTCAGAAAAATATTTTTCATATCTATTGACTTTTAGGGGTGAAATTTGGTATTATAGTAGGCGGTATTGTTTACCCCATTTGAAAGGCCCCGGAACCTTCCAAATACTTTTCGATGGGAAGGAACACCCATCACCGTAAACAAAAATCGAACTATATATAGGAGAAATCATGAACAAAACAACATTTATGGCTAAACCAGGCCAAGTTGAACGTAAATGGTACGTAGTTGACGCAACTGATGTACCACTTGGACGTCTTTCTGCAGTAGTTGCTAGCGTACTTCGCGGAAAAAACAAACCAACATTTACACCACACACTGATACAGGTGACTTTGTGATTGTTATCAATGCTGAAAAAGTTAAATTGACTGGTAAAAAAGCAACTGATAAAATCTACTACACTCACTCAAACCACCCAGGTGGATTGAAACAAATCTCTGCAGGTGAACTTCGTTCTAAAAATGCAGTACGTTTGATCGAGAAATCAGTTAAAGGTATGCTTCCACACAATACACTTGGACGCGCTCAAGGTATGAAGTTGAAAGTATTTGTTGGAGCTGAGCACACTCACGCTGCACAACAACCAGAAGTTCTTGACATTTCAGGACTTATCTAAGGAAAGGAACAATAAAGTATGTCACAAGCACAATATGCAGGTACTGGACGTCGTAAAAACGCTGTTGCACGCGTTCGCCTTGTTCCAGGAACTGGTAAAATCACTGTTAACAAAAAAGATGTTGAAGAGTACATCCCACACGCTGACCTTCGTCTTGTAATCAACCAACCATTCGCAGTTACTTCAACTGCAGGTTCATACGACGTTTTCGTTAACGTTGTAGGTGGTGGATACGCTGGTCAATCAGGAGCTATCCGTCACGGTATCGCTCGTGCCCTTCTTCAAGTAGACCCAGACTTCCGCGATTCATTGAAACGCGCAGGACTTCTTACACGTGACTCACGTAAAGTTGAACGTAAGAAACCAGGTCTTAAGAAAGCTCGTAAAGCATCACAATTCTCAAAACGTTAATCAATACGATTATATCAACGTTTCAAAGCACTTTGCAAAGATTTTGCAAAGTGCTTTTTTGTCGATTTTTGAGCTAGAATAGCTTTGTGATAACCTTCTGATAACCTCTTCAAAATTTTAAAAATCATAATTCTATTTTGCTTTATTGAGATAATCTGCAAATTTGTCAATAGAGTTTTTCTCACCAGTTTTTGTGGTGTGAGTATAGACATCTAATGTCATCTGACTGCTTGCATGACCGAGACGTTTTGATGTATTAGAAGGATCGATTCCAATTTCAGACATAAGTGTTGCATGTGTATGTCTAAACCCATGTGGGCTAATTGGTTTTAATTTATGCTTTTTAATAATTCGATTCAGTACGTTATTAATGTAATCAGCATGCAAAGGTTCAATTTTGTCATTACTTGATATGTAATAGAACATATATTCGTTACTAATATTCAGCTTTGTAAGAGGAAACTGAGATTGTTCTTTCAGATAGAAATTTCTCCATTGCTTAATAATATCGATTGTCTCATCATCAAGATAGATTGTACGAACTGAAGATTCATTCTTTGTGCTCTTTTCAATCGCTTTACCGTCAATTCTTCCTAGACTTTTATCTATGTTCAATAGATTGCTGTCAAAGTTAATATCAGCCCAATTTAAAGCGTATAACTCCCCTTTTCGTAGTCCACTAAATGCAAGCAGTCTAAATAAAGCAAAATGTTTAAATGGCTCAGTTTCTTTCACTATATCAAGGAAATGATGTAATTCCTCCAGAGACCAAAAATTATCTGATCTAGTTTTTTTGATTTTAGGCATGATAACATTCTTCATTGGATTTCGATCAATGTAGTTCATGTTGATTGCAAAATCAAAAATTTTTGAGGTATAGGATTTTATCTGTTTGATATTTTTGAAAGTCTGAGATTTTTGTGTGATAAAATTTTGACAATCTAAAGGACTGACTTGGTCAATAAATTTATCGCCAAATATTAGTAGAATATGTATTCGATAGATATTCTTTGTTTGGGAAGAAGTTGTTTCTTCAACGGTACCAACATAGGCCTTAAACCATTCTTGATACAGTTCTTTATAAGTGACTTTGGGGTTAGTTTTGTCGGTATTTACTGTGGGGGCGACGACACCAGCTTCTAAACGAGCTTCGTACAATTTTGCCTCTTTTTTGGTTTTGAATCCTCTCTTTAAGTGCCTTTTTTTCTTTCCATAAGCATCTAAGCCAATGTAAAAGCTGACATAGTATAGGATTCCTTTTTTTGTTTTGTATTTGTGTATAGACATTTTTTCTCCGTATCTAAGTTTTCGGAGCTTATGTAATTGAGAAATGAGTGTCTATCTATTTTTTCTATCTTCTTGGCGAATAGCGTATTCGTCTGTTTTAATCCAGCTCTGCCAAACTTTAGAATCTTTATTTTGGTGATTCATATAGTCTATAAACTCAGACATAAAACGTTTGTTTTTCTCAGCTAGGTATTCTGAGAATATATGACGAAATTCATCTGAAAAACTATCATCAAGTGGTAGTGTTAATGCCCTTTCGCCAAATTCGATACTTTTCTTTAACTTCTCCATATCGCTTTTAAAAGGTGTCACAGAACCAATTTTAGATGTTTTGAAACTGTCTGTAACAATTTTAAGATTTGATGGAGCGTGTGGGTTGCTATCAAGCCCCATAATGTAAGCGACGGAAACATTAAAGTATTTTGCTAATTTTTCAGCATTATTTTTTTTAGGTTTGCGGATTCCTTGATTGTATCCAGAAAGTGTAGGATAGGCTATATTTGTAGCTTCGCTAATTTCTGTCAATTTTTTTCCGCTATTTTCTATCAGTTTAGTAATATGATTGGTCATAAGAACCTCCTTTTTATCATTATAACACATTTTATTCTTTTTGAATAAAAAAGCTTGACAAAAATTCAAAAAGGATATATAATTCGAAATGAATAACAAATTAAATAGTTTCGGAGCTTATTTAATTTAGAAATGAGGTGTGAATTTATGTCGGAAACTACTTTAGTTGTCCAGCTTCCTAAAGAATTAGAGAATCAATTACGTGCTCATTATGATGAGATGATTTCAAATGCTGTGGCAAGAGTATTTGAAGATAAAGAACTTTATAAACCCATGGTTCGTATGTCAGGTCTATCTAGGTGGTTAGATGTATCTACGACTACAATCCAAAAATGGACGAAAGAAGGAATGCCAACCATGGTGATTGATGGAGTGACTTTATACGATAAAAGAGCAGTAACAAGATGGTTGAAGCAATATGAAAGATAGGTACTCGTATGAATGGTGTTCAGTAGATCAAGATAACAACAGATATATTTGATGATGAAAAAATTCAGTTGATAGAATCGATGCCAGAAGGAGATACACTTATTGTAATATGGTTCAAAATTCTGGTACTTGCAGGAAAGCAAAATAATAGTGGCATACTGAGTCTAGGAAACAAGGTATATTACACAGAAGAGATGCTTTCAACAGTGTTTAGACGAAAAGTGACATCTGTAAAATTAGCTCTTAGCATGTTTGAAGAATTTGGTATGATAGAAATCATTGATGGCGCTATTACCATTCCAAAATGGGAGAAACATCAGAATATAGATGGCTTAGAAAAGATTAGAAAACAAACTAGGGAACGTGTTGCTCGTCATAGACAAAAACAGAAAGCACTAATTACAGGCGAGCAACAACTCGTTTTAGACTGTAACGTTACAGTAACGGATGAAAATGAGAATGTAACGCAAGAGATTAAGAACAAGAGTAAGAATCAGAAAGAGATTGAGAATATACTGGATAATAGTTCTAGAAAGCCTGAAACTTATATTCTGCCTAAATATTATTCTTTGTTAGAATCCATTTCTTATAAGTACAATGATAGATTTTTGTATCCTAACAATTACACTTTAACACATGCTCAGAAGATGAAGATAGGCGAGTATTTGGCTAGTGGGTATGTAACTAGTGATGAAGTTATTAGCATGATTGAACGGATTCCTGAGGATGCGACTTCTCCGTTAGCGTATTTATTTAAGTCTATGGAGAATTTAAAGCAGGAACGTATGCTGGAGTGCAAAGCTATTGCCCATGAAAATGCCCGAAAGAAGTATATGATAAATGAGTAGATATAGGACTGTTCTAAAGAAATGTTATATCACTGAAGAGCAGAATGAAATAGTGAATAACTTGATTGAAATGACAAACCATCTAAATTTTTCCTCTTATGCTAGGAAAATGTTGTTTAAGAGTTCGCCTATTTATCTTCAATTTGATTTTGAATCTTATCATGACTTTATATTTCAAGTTAGAAGAATTATCAATAACTTACGTCAGTTAGAAAGAATAGCGGAACAAAGTGAAGATTTCGATAATGTAAGGATATTTCACTGCTGTGTTGAGCTGATGATAGGATATGAAAAGAAGACAAGCAAACAAGTGAAAGAACTTGTGAAACGACTAAATAAGAAAACGAGGTGATAAGATTATGAGAATAAAATCGGTGTTGAAACAGGTATTTTTGACAGAAGAAGAAAATAAAAAATTAAATGATTGTATGAGGAAGGAAAATATTCATAATTTTTCTGAGTTTGCTAGAAAAAAATTAATCCGAACAGATTTGAACATTCACAAAGTCTCTTTTGAAGCGTTAGTTCCTTTGACAGAAGAGTTGGAACAGGTAGGAAAGAATATCAATTCTATAGCCCGTCTTGCAACTGTAGTTGGGAGAATAAGCTATGAAAACAAAATGGATATGTCTATTTTGATGCAAAAAATAGTTGATGTGATGGAGGAAAAAGATGTTTATTTTCAAAAGTAATATGGATAAGGATTTTGATCAGATATGCGAATACATATTGAAATTAAAGCGAGCAGAATTATTTCTTCATGGGATTAAACAACAAGATAAAACGAAGGCTCGTTTGTATCATGCGATGCTGGAATACTACGATGCTAACCATAAAAAAGAAAGACATATGAGAATTTTAAAATAAGGAAACGCTGTTAAAAATTTTGCAGCGTTTTTTATATATCTTCTTAAAATATTTGTACACACAAATGACAGTCAAATCGATTTTTGGAATTATTTTATCGAGAAGGAAAGATTTATCATAATATGACTTTGCGAGCTCAGAGTCTGTATACACACACTCCCAAAATCATCTCAAAATTTGTATACACAAAGTGTATGTATTTTTTGGGATGATTTGAATTTTGGGGAATCCCCAAACCCCTGATGAATTATACGAGCAAAAAAAATTGGGAGTAAGTTTTAGAAAGAACTATTCTACAGTATTTAAAATCTGACTTTAAGTAAATTTTTTATTATGTGACTATTAGTCTGTCTCACTCCGCTAGGTGCGAGACAAAAAAATACCCGCTATGCGGGTGTGTACTGACCCCCAAAAGTTAGACAGAAAAAATCTAACTTTTGGGGTCAGTACAAAAGCGTTTTTATTGTATAAAGAATATCAAATAGTTTGAGTGTTTTACTTGTCGCTGTATTTCTTCACTATCCTTTTTGTAATACTCCTGCTTTGTTCCTGAAATATCTACAGTGAATACATCATCCTTGAAGGTATAATTCTCTTTTCGGTTTATGATATTAGAGCCAGTCAGTTCGATTGTTGCACTATCTTTATCAATTGTAAAGGTGTCGGCCTCTCCTTTGTTGCTATTTCCTTTGTTACCTGAAATGGTAAAGGCAACTTCATTTCTACTCTCGTTTATTCAACGGTATTCGCCATCTAAAGAATTGCTTGATTGGTTAGAACATGCAATTAATAAAATTGTAGATAGAGACACTAAAAGTAATGTGATAAATCTTTTCATTTACATACTTTTTATTTCTATATTATATTAAAGAAACATTACATAAGTAAGACAGTGATTTTTTAGGTTGATCTATTTCTTTCGGGAAAATCATTATTTTTCGGAAAGTTGATTTATAGTCTCTTTTAAATATAAAATTAAAAAGATGTGCAGGTTGTAATTAACTTGTGCATTTTTTTGTTTAAGGTGAATTCAAAGTATCCTAATATACCATATAGCTGAGAAATAAATCAAAATAGGGAAAAGAAGATATTGACAGAATTCCAGGGTTTGGTATAACAGTCAACTAGATAGTTACAATGATCAACAGGAGATATTCCTGAAGGTGTAATGTAAGATATTAGTGAAAAGATCGGAGAACATACATGGAATATAGTAAACTAGGCTGGGAAGGAGTTAGTAAGTTTGAGGAAATAAAAGGTTATGGACAACATATTTGGCGACATCATGAGAAATATTTTTTTGTTACAGATGAAGGGGGAATAGTTGAACAGAGGGTAGTCTATGAATTACCATATAGAACTATTTCAATCACTCTACCAAGTTTTTCTGAGTTACTTGAAAAGTCTAACTTAATTTGACAATTTAGGCAATAAAGAAATCCTAGACAAGCTTTTGAGCTATTCAGAAGACTTGAAATACCACTATAATCTCTATCAGCTCTTACTTTTTCACTTTCAGAATAAGGAACCAGAGAAATTTTTTGGACTCATTGAAGACAATATAAAGAAGGTTCATTCTCTTTTTCAGACTGTCTTTAAAACATTTCTAAAGGACAAAGGGAAAATCATCAATGCCCTTCAGTTATCCTATTCCAACGCAAAATTGGAAGCGACTAATAATCTCATCAAACTTATCACACGCAATGCCTTTGGTTTTCGGAACTTTGAAAACTTCAAGAAGCGAATTTTCATCGCTCTGAATATCAAAAAAGAAAGGACGAAATTTGTCCTTTCTCGAGCTTAGCTTTTCTTCAACCCACTACAGTTGACAAAGAGCCGTAGATATTAGGTATTTACCTTGTCTACTTAAGAGGTATCATATCATCGAGATAAAGGTGATTTGTTTGTTCCTAAGAATTAGGTTTTAGGTTTGACTTGTGGCAACTTCTGGAAAAAGCTTGTCTAGGATTTTTGGAGTGATAGCTTGTCCAGGACCTTCAGCACAATAGGTGTGAATATACATAGAGGGATTGAAGTTGAGCTCGATACAAGTGCAATGAGGTTTTTCCTTGCTAGCAGGCTGAGTTCTATCTGGAATGATGAGGTCAACCCCGCAAGCCCAGGCCCCCATGCTAGTTGCCATAGCTGCTGCCAATTCTTGGTAAGAGGAATCTATTGTCTCAGTGACATCAATAGAGTCACCACCCGTAGAGATGTTGGAGTTACGGCGGAGATTGACCTTTTTCCCTTCTGGGAGAATATCATCAGGTGCATAACCTTGCTGAGTCAACATCAATTGTTCGATGTCTCCTAGCTTAATGATTTCCAGAGGTGAGCGGTGGTCACGGCCTCGCAATGGATTGGCATTTTTCTGAGCGACTAATTCACGAATGGTGTGTTTGCCATCACCGACAACATTAGCAGCGACACGAAGGAGGACAGCCTCACAACGCCCGTCCAGAATGAAGAAACGGTATTCGGTTCCTGGGATAAATTCTTCAACAAGAACAGCTGTATCTTCTGCAAAGGCAATCTCGAGAGCTTTCTTATAGTTATCAAGGCTGGCAGGTTCTTGGAAAATGGAAATGCCCAGACCGAAGTTGGTTGATTTTGGTTTAACCACAATTTGCTTGCTCTTGATAAGAGGATAGTAGGCTAGACCTTGTTCTAGACTGGTAAATTCGTCGCCGGCAGGGACAGGGAAGCCAGCCTCAGCCAGGATCTTTTTGGTCACGGTTTTATTAGCCATGGCAAGAGGAACTACATAGTTGTCTTTTGAGGTCATGTTACCATTTTTGACGTACTCAACATGATCTTTATGCCAGAGTTTAAGGAATTGATCCTGCTCATCTAGGATTTCAAAATGAAGCCCTTTTTGAATGGCATCAAAGAGCAGCATCTGGGTAGAAAGTTCCATCTCCTCATAACCCTTAAGGGCATAGTGGGCAGTCCAGTCGTAATCATGATAGGCAAGTGCCTTGTCAAGGGCAAAGTCAGAAAGGGACTTGTCTTTGATATGAGGAAGAAGTTGAGCAGCTAGTGTCTGACTGGAATCTGCAAAGGCATCTTTAACTTGTTTGACCAGACCTTGATGATAGTCACCAAGCCCAAAATGTTGCACCAGTTGGTCTAGAGCTGTCGTAATGTTCTGAGTTTCAGCTTCAGAAGGTAGAGGTTCTAAAGGATGAGAGAGGGCAATTTTTTCATTCAGCGCGTGACCTTGAGCCAGAGCCTGATCAACATTTTTAGGGGTATCCAGCCAGAGGAAGGCTAGAAGGAGTAGGTGTACGGTATCCATGGTAGTTTGGCTAATACCGATACGCTCAAAGGGGTTGAGGTCGAAGTTACGGAATTCTAGGTAGGTGATTCCCTTGTCAAGGAAGGAGCGATTAACCTTTTGTCCACGGAAACGAACAGCCGAGTAAAATTCCTTTTCCGCAATCAAATCACCTTGTTCGATATAGTTTTCGATGGCAGAGACATAGTCTTCTAGGCTTGCAAAAGATACTTGTATTTCTTCCTTATTGACATAACCATGGTCGCTGTTTCGGAAGGATCGCACGAGTTCTGGCACTTCTTGGTCGAAGAAGCCTTGCTCAGCAACAGGTGCAGCACCAAAGAGATAGGTAATCACCCAACGATAGCGCAAATAGTTCTGAGCCAGCTTGAGATAGAGGGCGTTTTTGAAAGCAATTATATCAATCTGGTCACTTTCTTGGAATAGGGCTTCAACCAAATCTTTCCCTAGTTCCATATTATAGTGGATACCTGAGATAGCTTGTAGTTTAGTTCCGTATTTTTCGGCTAGGTAGTTACGATAATGGCGTTCAAATTCATTTTCCAGTTGGGCAACTTGGATTTCTTGGGCGTTGATACGAGGAGGCATGGACAAGGGCCAGAGAAGTTCATCTTTACTGATGGAACGTCCAGCTACATCGGTAATGGCTCCAAGAAATCGACGAGCCTCAGTGGTAGATTTAGCAACTGGTGTGATGAGTTCCATCTGAAACTCACAAAAATCTGTTTGAATATAAGGGTGGAAACTTCGAGCTCCTAGGCAGGAAGGGTGAGGCGTATGTGCTAATTTTCCCTGTCTATAGACACGAAGACTTTCGCGTTCAATTCCAAAGTTAGCTTGAAGGATAGGGCTAGTAGGCTCCAGCTTTTGAAGCAGTTGATTTATAGTCATAGAGTCACCTTTTCATCTAATGTAAGTAATAGTATATTATAATAGGGCAAAGAAAACAACTTTCCGCTACGGTTAAGGGGAATTTTCGAATGTTTTAGATAAGAATTCTTAAAACCAGTTGCTTTTTAGCTCTATTATATGCAAAAATTGTAAAATACCCACCGATTTTTATGTAAAATGTTATTTCTCTTGCAATTTAAATCAAATTAGCCTATACTAATGACGTATATATGAGAACGAAAGAATCCCTAGGGTCGGCACTGCACCCATAAAATGAGACACAAGAAAACACTCCTGTTGTGGTAAACTAGAAACAGGGGTGTTTTGTTATGGTCAAAAAGCATATTCAGTAGAAACTAAGCTAGCCTGTATCGAAATGAAGAAGGCAGGCAAATCAAATAAAGTTATCATGGATACCCTCAGCATCAAAAATGCTAGTCAGGCCAAGACCTGGTAGCGATGGTATCAGAATGATGAATTGTACCGTTTCCACCAACCCGTGGGGAAACAATATACTTATGGTAATGGGATGAAACAGTTATCTGAAGTGGAACAGTTACGATTGCAGGTAGAATTACTAAAAAAGTATCAGAGCTTGATAAGAGAATCGACAAAGTAAGTCTTATCAAGCTAGTAGAAGAGTATAAGAAAACGTTCCCTGTATCTATTATTTTAGAATGTTTCGGCGTCAAACGCTCCACCTTTTATCGCTGGAAACAGGAGTGTAAGAATTCTCAGAAAAGAGGCGAAATAGCAGATAAAATCGAACAACTCTGTATAGAAAATCACTTTATTTACGGCTATCGAACCATCACTCGCTTACTAAAGAAAGTTTATAACCTCGTCGTTAATCGCAAGAAGGTCTATCGTATCATGAAGGAAAAGGGCTACCTTTGCCGTGCCCGTCCCAAGAAGGAACCTAAATTAGGGAAGCCTTACCATGTAACAGACAATAAGCTGGATCGTGATTTTCAAGCAGACAAGCCTATGGAGAAGCTTGTCACAGATATTACTTATTTATACTTAGGTAAATGTAAGCTATACTTGTCCTCCATCATGGATCTTTATAATCGTGAGATTGTGGCTTATACCATCTCAGATTGTCAGGATACGGACTTTGTGTTGGACACGCTCCATCAATTGGAATTACCTCAAGGAGCGATCTTACACAGTGATCAGGGATCGGTTTACACCTCAAAAGCTTACTATCAGGCTTGTGTAGAAAAAGGCATCACCCGCTCCATGTCCCGTAAGGGAACACCAGCAGATAATGCCTGTATCGAATGGTTTCATTCCGTCCTAAAGTCTGAAACCTTCTATCTCCATAAGTGAAGAAACATAACTGGAGATAGTATAACAGATATTGTCAAAAATTACATCATATTTTATAATGAAACTAGAATTCAACAAAAATTGAATGACCAGTCCCCTGTAGAGTACAGAGAATTGGTCGTAGAAGGGGTCCAGCAACCGAAGGGCGCTAGCCTTCAAATTTTCCTCCCAAAATGTGTCCAAAATATTGATAGAATTCCAGTTTTTGATAAGTCCGTTTAAAAAGACGAATCATCTTCTATTATATATTATTTTCTAAGTCAAAAATGATATAATAAAATGCAGAAACGGTTATATGAGGACTTTGTCAAGATTTTTTGGAAAATCCAGATGTTGTTTTTTTCTCTACCTATTTTTCTAAAACTGGGGAAAATCTGATATAATAAGCTTTGTAGGTGTATTATATTAATACTTACAGAACCGAACTATTCCCCTATTTAAGAAATATTGATTCAAATTTTATGAAATCAATCAGTAAATATCGTTCATAAAAACCTTGATATTACGCTATTTTTAGTCCAACTGAAACTCATACTTTCCAAACCAGGTCTTAAGAAAGCTCGTAAAGCATCACAATTCTCAAAACGTTAAGAACCAGCTACAATACAGCATTTACAACACTTCATGGTTCACACCATGGGGTGTTTTTTTGATGATTTTTAGCAAAATTCACACCATTACTTTTTAAGATTGCGATAAGCAATCTCTCCAACAGCCATTGGAATGACATTTGAAGTGTTGACATAAATTTGAGTTGTGCCTGTCTCACTATGTGTTAGAGCCTCAGAAATAGCTTCAATAGATGTTCCAGCCGTTGACCCTGTATGTCGTAATTTATGAGGTGTAGCGTGTGCTAACTCTTTGTGACGTTTTCGAATGCTTTTCATTTTGTTATTTAGGTAATCAGAGTGGAGAGGTTTGTTTATGTTTTCCTTTGTATCTATATAGGTAAAGACAAATTGTTCTGGATTGCTGATGATACCGAACTGTGCTAGTTCGTATTTTTGTTGTTTTTTCCAAGAGGTATGAAGTTGAAGTAAGTCATTAAAAATAGAGAAAATAGGATAGCAAAAACTCTATTTGCGGAGAAAATGAAGCAAATATTTCCATAATAAAACGCATAATATCAAGGTTGTTCATTCAATCCTTGATATTATGCGTTTTTCTGATTTTAAAGCCTGATTGCTCAGTCTCTTTATAGTCTGTTTGATTATTAAATCGTTATTAAAATTCAATGGAGATTCGTCATTATGAGTAATAATAGTTCTTCCAGAAGTTATAGATTCCACTTTATCCCATTAGATAGTGTGTTCTAAATTCACTATATCTTGTTAGGTTTTAGGGAGAATCATTGATAACAGACTGTTGCAAATCTAGTTAGCTATATGATTTATACTTATTTACTTTTCTAGTAACCAATCTATGATATTTTTCTTCTCAATTCCATTGTAATTTGCTGTTGGCTGAATTGTATCCATTGTTAATAGATATTTTGGGAATTGATCTTTAATGGCTTCTAGTGGTCTAAGTTCTCTTTCTAGTGTTTCTGGAGCAAGTGTTGTTTCATTGACCTGATAATAAGCGTAGTGACCAACATCAGTTACAACAACAAAATCAACCTCATATTTATCTAAATTACCAACATATACTTGTGAATATCTACGTCTCAATTCCAAATAAACAATATTTTCCAAGATATGACCAATATCTTCTTTGTGGTCTGGCAATAAGAGGTGTCGTAAACCTAAATCAACGGGATAATATTTTTCTAAGCGTTGTAATAATGCTCTGCCTTTTACATCAAAACGTGGAACGGAATAAAAAAGTAAACTGTCTGTCAAAGTCGTCAAATAATTTTCCAAAGTATTGTGGGATATTGAAACATTTTGGCTGACAAGGGTATTGCGAATCTTATTTGTTGATATTAAGCTACCTGTACTACTGAGAAGGGTTCGTACAATGCGCTCAATAATAGTAGGATTTGGATTTCCCAATCTAGTGACAATATCATTTAACAGTATTGAGTTATATATTCCTCTGAGATAATCAATTTTTTCAGCGTAAGATGATGTTTGCAATAAGTAAGGGAAAGCACTAAAG